>JBLHWY010000104.1:0-22814 GCA_047629195.1 Candidatus Azotimanducaceae bacterium | reverse complement strand
GCGCAAAATTCATCATAGCGTTGACCCACTGTGAACACTTCGCGTTAAATAGCGGTGCCTGCAAAAAGGAAGGGTGCAGGTGTTCACGCTTCGCAAAATTCAGTGTTCATAGTTACAAAAATACGCACTAACTTGTTATCAATAATATCTACCGCAGCAGAGCCATCTTGGAATCGCGTTTTCAACAGGGTAAGAAAGTTGGAAACCGATGCATCTTCGGAATGAGTAAGATCATCAATCAGCTGATTATTAAGGTTTGAAACCCAATTTCGGTTGTTAGTACAAACGGTTAATTGGCCGTAGTTGCGAAGATGGCCTGCTAAATCATCGCTTAAATGAATTGCGACATGGGGCACATACGTCCAAGCACGTTCAATACGACCAACTTGCTGCTGCACGTCAGCAGCAAGATTCTTAACGTAGTCATTTGTCCCTTTATAGAGCTTGTTTAGCTCCTGGATTTTAGCGACTGAGTTATTCATTAACGGCATAATAAATTGCCGCTGCTGCTTACGTGAAAACTCTGAACGTCTGACTAATTTTTCTAAGTTTCTGAGCTGAAAGCCAGCATGAGACATTTCATCATCAGCGTCATTGCTATCCCATGGTGAAAAGTAAAAGTGCTTACTTTCAATAATAAACAGTGACGTCAGATCCATCTGTCCTTGAGAGTTGGGCAAGGAGTAGTCCAAATTAATTCCATTGGTAGCGGATGCAGTTTGTGTCATTACCACCACGGTTCGGCCAGAGTCGAACGCCGCTTGATAGGCGTACTCAAATCCTTCTCGCTTTTGTGCTTCAGCATTGAGCAAGCAAATCATCATGGGCTTACCGTTGACAGCCGATGGAATAAACACATCGTCAAAAGAAGACAATACGCCAGTGGTTAAACGCTCAATTTCAAGCCAATCCGCGCTCATCCTACTGTTTTCTGCGGTATCACTTATCAACCACTTCCGAAGGTATTTGACTGAGTTAACAAAGGCTAGGTGTCCTTTATGTTGTGGCTCATTCGCTGCCAAATGCAGAACGTGCAGTAATTTAAACAACACAGACTGCCGGTATTCATACTTGTAATCAGAGTGCTCAGCCTCAAAAAATGCAGCGTTCAAATGCAGTTTTGGCTCCAGAAATACTGGCGCATTGATAGCATCATCAAAGTCGTGGATCGTGGTTTTCAGTGTCGAGCGACGCTTTTCAGATTTATCTTTAACCAACGATCGGATCACTGCCATTTGCAGCTGCTTATCCTCGTCAGTTTGTAAATACGGAATTGGCTTCTTAAACCAATCTTCGGGGCGCTGCTCAAAGCTATCGCCCAAAAAACTCTCGGTACATTGTGGACTGCGAGCCTGAGCCACGTAACGTAAAGCGCTTTCAATCCAGCGTATATCGAAATGACCAATCCCCCTTTCGATATAAGAGGTTGCGGATAGTGCAAAAACCAGGTTTCGACTCGATAACGAAACCATTAACCCTTCAGGTGTTGTCGGCAATAGAGCACGTTTAATCTTGATCCTCAACGGGTCAATATCCGCTTCAGCTTCATCCGTGGTTAATAGCCAGGTTGTTAGGCCAAACATATTCGTCTGAGTATTAGGTAATAGGTTTGATCTACTGAGCGCTTCTAACTCAGGCAAGCTAGTGCGAGGCAAGGAGAACAGCGATAAGCTGGGTAACGCTGTGCTATAGTAGGATGGTCGATAGTCATTCGCAGGATCAAACAGCAATCGGTTTAGCCGAACGAGATACTCATAGGCTTCGGACTCATCGGTTGCGAACTGCGACAACAGCAAACTGAAGCGTCTGATATATTTCTCCATCACACGCAAAAAATCACCGACATCAACGGATTCTTCATCGCTTTGTCCATAACTTTTCACTTCAAAGCCATGAGGTTTTTGCTGTAATTGCAAAGGCTCACTGGTTACTAAGTGATCTGAGCGAAACAGATATTTCTTTTCGAACGGCACACCGGATTCATACTGTTTTAAAGGCATTACCAGCGCCCTAGACTGATTCAGATCGACACCTTTGCTGGTCAAATCCTCCTCTAGCTCCGCAATAAGCTGTTTAAGCTCACTGTAAAGCTCAGGTATAGGTTCGGCAGTAACAAACTGCATTCGCGCTAAAAGACGCTTGCCCCCTTCAAGTAATTGGCCAATACACTCAGGCGGCTCTTGCACCATTTGAGACTGGGCAAGTAATGTCTGTAGAATGTCGGCTTGGTAATCAAACTCATCGACAAATACTACCTTTCCGGCCAGTTGTCCGCTCGACATTCTGACTTTCTGTTTACCGTCGTAAAAGGAAGCGAATAGCTTCTGCGTCGTTAACACCAGCAAATGTTGCTTATCATCGTGCCAGGCAATCGCCGGGAAAATTCGACGCACCCATTTATTTTCTCTAAATAAACGAAGCTTTTCTTTTGCTTGCTCCGTGAGCTCATGCGTCTTGCCATGCTGCTTGCTGGCATACTTCACTGCCTTCTCTAAGGACGACATGCACCCAAGTAGCGTTCGTTCGACAAAGCCACACAGTTTTCTTAGTTCCTGCTCTTCTCGTTCTAGTAAGACGCCCATCGAATCAGGGTTTTTCTTTTTATACTCAACATTACGGGCTATGGCTGCAACGTTGTGGCAAGCACGAACGAGAGCCTCTTTATCAGCATTAGAACGAAACACTCCTAAACCATGGATGTCCTCAATGGCCTTATAAGGATCGGGCAAGTCAGATTTTTGAACGCCTTGTTCATGTGGCAGAGCCCGTTGCGAAACCGCACTAACAACAGTTTCATCCTGAGCATAAAGAATACTAACCAGCAATGGGTTGCCTGAGCTGTCTTTTGCACTCGTTGCACTTTCATAAATGTCATGCAGGATGTTCCAGCGATGGGTGACCAATATGGCCTGCAACCCTTTAGATTTTATAAATTCAAGGCTCGCTGGAGTCTTCCCGTCAGGGCTACGATAAAGCGAACTACTTTTGCCCCCGCCTGTTGGGCCTTGTAACTGACAAAAGCCAGCAATAGCATTTTCGCTCTTTGCATTAACCGATAGGGCAAGCGCCTGTTCAATCGTATGCGCAATGATTTGATTATAAGAAGTCGGTATTGGCTGACTCATCTAAATCCTCGTTAACTTGATATTCCTTTTGAGTTTCGCCCCTGTTTTAAGAGGAGCGACAAGGTTGGAGACAACACAACACCAACAAATGACTCATTAATTCAACTCAGGCACGATTTCCTGTGACCAACTGTCTTCCATCAGCATTCTGAACGACATACCACCCGACGCTGCTTCCAACGTAAGTTCGCCAGCATCTACCGCCGTCTTGACGTGCTCAGTTAATAGCTCAAACAATCGGCGCTTGTACTCAGTGTCATCGTTTCCTTTTAAATGCTCACCCTTGGTTTCCAGTACAGAGAAGCGGTAACTGCCAGAGTTTGGCTGTTCGACGCACACCAACAAGTCAGGGTAAACCTTTTGCTTTTGCCAGCCTTGTAGGCTGTACTCGCGTTGATTTACTGCAATACGATGCCACCAATACACAGACGCTTGCTTATCCAAATACCAGGCTGTGTCGCGCTCTAAATTGTTCAGCCCATTTTGATAGACCTTTTCAAACAGGCTTTTTTCGAGTACTGATCCATCTTTGCGGCGAAGCACCTGATCATGTTCACTGACATTAACCTCTAAGGTTTGCGCCAGTTCCCAATTTAGCTTTTCGTTGTCTGAAGCGAGTAGACGTAGGGAGATATCACCCTTGTCCAACTTAGATCTGAAGATTTGCTCCGATAATTGCGCGACCTGTTGTTTAATGTCGCGCTTCATCTCTTTGAGCAGCTCAAGGCGGTTAGTAAACAAGGCCTCCTCAGAAACGCCATTACCACGCAAGATGTCTAACGTGTGCGTTAACACCCGCATGGCTTGCCATGGGTTTGGAATAACATCGGTGAGCTGCCTTACCATAAAGGAGATATCCAGGCCTGCATTCGGGTCAAACTCGATGTTCTCGTGAACCGGATCGGCTAAGTCCAATTCGCCTTGGTTATCCTTTGACATTTTGTAGTCGATACGGGCAATCGTGCGCTTTAACTTATCGTCCACTAGCTGGAAGTTCTCAGCATTCAAATAAGACAGCGATTCCCAATCTAGGTCACCCAGCACATCCCGTTCATAGTCAAACAAACGGTAGCCGTCTTTGTACCCAGCATCGCGATGTAAAACCCTAGGCAAGAATATTTTAGGTAGGTTACGAAAACGCTCTCTACGCAATAAGGTTTCTTTGCTCACTACTGCGGCGGGTTTATTGGCTTCTGTAGCTTTAACTTGATTCGCCACATCTCCCATCCCTTCTTCTTCTAAACCTTGCTTAACACCAGCAACAGCTTCCATCACGTCTTGATCAAAGGTATAGACATAACACTCATCTAAGCTTGCTTTTTGCGTCAATCGCGCATGTGGTTGACGTAGTACACGGCCAATCATTTGGGTAATTGCCGTTTTTGCGGTCATTTTTGACAACACGGTTAATACATAAGCGAAAGGACAATCCCAACCTTCACGTAGCGCATCCTTTGTGATGATGTATTTAACTGGGCACATTTCGCTGAGCAAATCATCATCACCCAACTCGTCTTTATCAGACGTTTTCAGGCGGATTTCATTTTCATTCACGCCCAATTTGTCCATCAAATACTCGCGGGCATCTTCCGCATGCACAAATGCTGAATCACGCTGATCTTTACCTGTGCGCTCAACTCGGATCAGCATGATGGGACGAATATAGCGACCGGTTTCGTTTTGTAGTTGCCCGGCATCCTGTTCAAGCTCTGCCAATTTAGCGTGCGCAAGCGACAAGGTATGCTTCCAGTCACTTTTGTCTTCGTTGATTAAGTTGATGGGCAACTTAATCATTTGCTCATCTTTCAAAGCTTGCCCAGACACATTCACCAGCACATTTGAGTGATGCTTACCGTTTGCGTTAGGCGTGGCAGAAAGCTCAAGAATAAACTTAGGGTTAAAGCCACACAGGGTTTCTCTTGCGGTTTCGCTATAGGCTTTATGCCCCTCATCCACAATAATCATTGGGCGAACCATGCGTAACACATTGCCTAAGCTTTGTTTGACTGACACTGAGCCTGGCGCTATGCCTTCTTGCCAACCGTAATCTGAAAGATCATTACAATCTAAATTACGAATACTGCTCAATAGCGCCTCATTGGCTGTGGTGTCATCTTCAATCGGGAAGAAGGTGGTAAATCGCCCACTATCACGGAACATGCGTAGGGTTTCTTTGGATTGACGCGCACTGGATTGCAGCATCAACAACATAACGCACAGGTTTTCGTCGGTATCCCGCTTGGTAAATGCATCGTTCTTTTCGAGCATTTTTACTCGTCCACCCGAAGCACGCTCTAGCATTTGCCTATACGGATGCTCACGATTGGCCAACTGTTTCCAGGTTTGTTTGTAAATGGCATCCGACGGCACCACCCAGAGCACCATACCTGTCTGTTGCGTAAACAAATCAGTTTGCAGGCGCTCAACCGCAGCAACACCAAGTAAGGTTTTACCACCACCTGTCGGTACTTTCAGGCACACGTTAGGAATTGGCCGCTCTAATCCGTCAAATCTTGTGACATAAGGTGCGGGCACCAAGTGACCGCTTTTGTCTTTAAGTAGGTCAATACGGCGCTCCTGTACCAGAGCTTCCCACGTGTCTTTGGCATAATCGGTTAAGCGAGCGTCTTTGCCTTTCATTTTCTGAAAAGCAACAAAGTCTTCCGCTTCTTCCTTGGTGTCGGCCAGCTTTTTTAAGTAATAGTCCAGCTTATCCAGCACACCATTTTGGTAGTCTTTTAACTCCATGTTACGCCCCCATAATACGATGGATAGCGTAAGGCAACTGGCAAAACTCAATGCGTTTTTCAGTTAAGTCCTTCTGACTCATAAATTTCGCTACAGCAAATACAATAGTGCGTTTCTTCGTAGTATTGTTTTTAGCTATAGCCTCTACTTTGTCCGCGTTTAATGCGGCTTCATTTGAACGCAACCATTCGCTATCTGGACGATAGAACAGATGAATACGGAATAGATCTGTTTCACCGATAAAACCATCGGCAGAAGCTTTAGCAACAGTTTCTAATGACTGCCCAGTTGCGGTATAAAACACATAACGTGCAAGCGCGTCGAACGATGGCATCGCTTCGCCAGTAAGTAAACTTTCAATTTGAATCGGTTCACCCAAAGTACAATAAGTGAAACTACCACCAATGCCTGGCGCAAAATCATCCACTTTACGCTCACCAGTTACAGTAAGTACACCGTCTTTGAGCTCTTTCTTGATTTTGTCAAAATCCTTGCTGTGTTTTTCTTCAACTTTGGCTATTTTTTCAAGCAACTCCGCGTGTTTTTTCTCAAAGACCGACCACGTGATTTTTTCAGAAAGCAGTTCTTGCTTCTGGTTGCCTTTAAAGGGGTAACCGTTAATAACACGACGAACACGTTCAGCAGTTAATGTATCGGCGTAGTCTTCACACTCGACTAAGATAAACTTACGGCTGCCATTGTCTTTTTTATTAGCTTCAAGAACTGCATGAGCGGTAGTTCCAGAGCCAGCAAATGAATCGAGTACGATGCCTTCTCTACCAATAGACAATTCAATACAGCGCTGAACATGCGCTAAAGTTTTGGGAGCGTGACCAAGTGGGTTTTGCCCTGCAAAAATATTTTTAAGTAACGTTGTTCCTAAATCGGTGGCAAATTCAGTTCCCTGCCAAAACGATTTTGATTTTTTCCCATCAGTCTCATCTAGATAAACCCTGTAGGACACATCAAACCGTCCTTTACTAGATTCTCTAGCTTCCAAATTCTTTAAGTTTTGAAATGCTCGCGCCTTTCCCCATCGCCAACGCCCATGAGTTCCATCTCCTCTCATTGGCAATATTTCAATGTCATTGTTTGATGACCTTTCAAGAGACAAAGTATTAGCACTTTTATTCCAAAAAATCGGATAGAACATTTTAGGCCGATCTTCTCTTCTGTCTTCACTCCCTCTCTTACGAAGATCACGTAATGAATAAAGACAACCACTTTCATCTTTTAACGTGAAGTCTTTTAGCTGTTCTTCTGTCAGATCCAAACCTTTCGAGACAAATTCATCTCCTGAGTAGACTAAAATATACTCATGCGTGATCGCTATATGCTCTTTATCATTTCGTCCTTTTAAGTTATTGACGACAACAAATAAACCAACAAACTTATCATCACCAAAGACTTCATCCATCAATAACTTTGCGCTATTAACTTCATTGTCATCCAACGTTAACCAAATACTTCCATCGTTTGACAGCAGTTCTTTCAACAACATAAGTCTCGGCCACATCATGCAAAGCCATTTGTCATGACGTTCCAAGTCTTCTTTATCAACAGGATTAGCTGACTTTTTCAGCCACTCCTGCATCAGAGGCGAGCGCACATTGTCGTTATAACACCAGCCTTCATTGCCTGTGTTGTACGGCGGGTCGATAAAAATGCAGTCTACTTTGCCGGCATGAGTTGGCAGTAACGCCTTAAGAGCTTCGAGGTTGTCGCCATGGATGATAAGGTTGTCATCCAGTGATGCCGTCTTGCCCACCTGCGGTAACGATTTATCTGCAACCACTTTTAGTTCACGAAACGGCACACTCAGGTGGTGTGAATAAACAAACTGTTTACCTTTAAAATCCAACGTTGGCATCGGTATTCCTTAAATTCTTATTTAATTCTGATGATTAATCTCTAGTCATAAAAAGCGGTTGTCTGGGTTGTGCTCATCGTCTAAGTGACATAACCCGGCGCAATTGCGAGGTTTTGAACCCCATACAGCGCGGCACGATTGTTTAATGCCAGTTGGCAATGGCTGTCTGATAAGCAAGCGGTCTCGGAACAATCAACATTCCAAAGCCTGAGCAAATACCCCGCAATTGCAGCTCTAATCTCAACCTTTAGAACGCCACCTGCCATGCCATAATCCAGTTCAATCGCTTCGCTGTGCTCTATGCGTGGGTGCGGCACTAACTCCAGCTCAACAAAGCGATTCCATTGCCGGTCTTGGGTTTCAAGTTCAGCCTCTGACAGAGTGGAATCCTCAAGCACAACCGCAGCTTTAATTCGGGTCAGTACAAAGTCACGGAACTCACCATGCTTGCGGTCAAAACCACGAACATGCCAACGCAGGCCATTGTCCACCAGCGTATGCGGCACAATTTCACGCGTGGTTTCACCGCTCGATAACGACACATAGGTGATACGCAAGGCTTTGCCTTTGTGTATGGCCTCGGAGACTTTCGCCACTATCGATAAACTCGGCTTGTTGAGGTGAAAAGGCGCTTCACAAGCAAGGGGGGGGGTTACCTTTCCAGTGAAGCCATCACCGTACCCTTGGCTAATGGTTGCCAGTGTTCTCACAACGTCGTACTCGAACAAGGGCTCAAAAGCTTCACCACGCTTATGCAGTTTGAGCTTTTGGTCATACTCAATGTTGCCTGGTGCAAGCTCTCGGTACATTGTGAAGTCTTTCGTTGCTTGTGCGGCCGCTATGCTGAAGCGATCGACTAAATCCGCCCGTACCGCTTCTCCCTTAAACAATAAGGTGAAGTCGATGTGGGCAATGCGATCCCTGGTTGCTTGTGGCAACTGCGCTATCTGCGAAAGCCTATCTGGCTTCGCCACTACTGTTTGTTTCAGACCATCATTTGTCATGCGTCTTATTTATCCAATTCAACCAGATTCTTAAAACTCTGTTTATAAAGTACGGTCAGACATCGCGTAATAACATTGAATAGTGTCACTCAATGCTACTCTTTATTCGCAATGACTTAGCAATCTCTACCGGTTGAAGCTGGACAGATGGACATAAAACACTTAATAGGCTTCAACCTAATTAATTTTATTAGGTGTCATCCTATCACAAATTATTTTGTAGGGAAGGCTAAGCGGCAACTTTTTGATCTGGATTGCAATTGCCGCTCAGTTATGGGCGTGAAGGCCTTGTTTCGTGTCATTGATGATAGCCGCTATCAATGCGCTACCCGAACCAGTGGCACCACGATGTTACTGCTTTGAGACTTCCCTTTCTCCGAGTCTGTGGACATCAGGGCTCGTTGCTCACTTTCCCGAATGCGCCTAGCAACTTCTGCCTGGGCTGGTAGCAATGGCAGCATCCCTTCAGCAATCGCGTCTGGAGCAGACTCTTGGCCACAGGACATCAAGTGCTTCCAAGGATCTTTAAGAAAGCGCTCGAACGTGATGCCAAATTCAATGATGCGGGCAGAGACGAAGATTTCGCCCCAGTATTCAATGTAGGTGTCTTGGTACATGGAAAGATTCCTCTTGTTGGTTATATACCCTGCCTACTTGCAGCCGCAGCGGTGTTACCTGTATTCGCTCACCCCAATCACATAGAAGATCTATGCTCATGGGGACTCGCTCACTTGCCGCCTAGCTGCAACACCAAGTAGTTTGGGTATAACGTAAGTTCACTTTCCATTTTCCAGAGGTTTTCAAATATGCAAGGCTTACCTTGTAGAGAGCTACAAAGCTTTAAATCGATTGCGGGCATCTTTGTAGTCATAGTGGGCATGTTCTGAGCCACGATGGTACAAATCATCCAGGTAAGTTTGTTCCTGCGGCAACTCGTCTTCGCTGATTTCGCGCCACCAATGTTTGTTGGCACCTTTAACACCGTCATGCCAACGGTAACCACGCTCTTTTAAATAGTCCTTTACGTCAAACGGCGCACCAAACGCACGAACTAACACAGTTCGCCTGTCTGCTTCAGACAACAAGTTTGCAACGGACTCGGGCAACAAATGAAACAACCAGGCCATCGCCAAACAATCGGTTGCAGCTCGATGTCCTTCATAAAACCAACCTAAGCGAAGCAGCAGGTACTCAAGCTTTCGACTTTCAAAACCCAGCGCCTTCCAATCTATGCCACTGGCTGAACAGGCCCAAGATAGATGTCCTAATGCAGCAAACCGCTTTTCAAAGAAAGGACGATCAAACTGTGCATTGTGTGCAACCACCAGCGGATCATCGGATAACCAACTCGCTACCAGTGAATCATCAATGTGCTGGCCTTGCACCATCTCATCAGTGATACCGGTTAACTCGGTAATCAGCTCGGGGATTGGCTTGCCGGGATCTTCATACAAGCTGATCACATCAACAATCGACACAATCTGCTTAGCAGAGGGGCTGTAAAGCACCTTAACCATACCAAGCTCAATAATGGACTCATCATCGGCAGACAGTCCGGTTGTCTCTGTATCGAGCAGCACCATCGGTTGTTCATCACCGACCAAAGGAGAGAATTCAAGTGGCCAGGACTGCGGCTCACGCGTTAATGGAATACGCTCCAGCAATCTAAAATCTTCTGGTCTTTCTAGGATATCCGCGAGGCGCTCTAGCGGAAATGGCGCTGGGGCTCTTGTCATTGATGGTTCCTCTTCAATTCTATTGTTCGCTTTAGGTGATTTCACTGTGCCACAGGTTTTTCTAAATGCACCTTGGATACCTCAGCGTTTTTTTAATCTTTCTACTGGGTGAACCCATGTATGAAGGCTTTGGCTAAGCCTTTCAGAAAGCCTTAGCTAAACCCTTTAGGTAACCCTTACCGATACCCTTTACGTATGGCTTAGCCAACCCCTTTTCAAACGGTTGCAAAAGGCTTGAACTGAGTTCGACTGAGCATTTTAATGGTGCTCCTGACTTCGCTTTAAGCTAGTAAATTCAATACGAAGCAGAATTTTACTAACTGTTTTTAAACCCTTTGCAAAGGGTTCAACAAGCCTTGTCTGACGGTTACTTGACCCATGCGTTAACCAGTAGCAGTAACAGGATCAGTAACAGAAACAAGAGCAGTAGGCAGAAGCAGTATTATCCAAGCCTTGCAGGCTTTGACGAGGGCGAGCGATCCCCACATCAAGCTTATCAACACAAAAAAGAAATCACCTACAACACAGCGTCTTACTCGAACAACTACAGTTTTACCTACAATTTTACTTGTAGAAATCAGCATAGCAGACCGTTCTTAGCGATATGGCCTCACCTCTTTTTTACGTCGCGTTGAGGCTCCAAGTGATATTCCCAACAGGGTAGCCACTGCGCATGGCTTTCGCTCAAGTTTTCGTGATTGGTGCAGCAAGCATGGTTACTCTCGAGATCTTGCTGAAAGAGCACTCGCTCACTCAATTCAGAGTAAAGCTGAGGCCGCTTACCACAGGACTGATTTACTGGAACAACATCGCCCGATGATGCAGGCATGGGCTGATTTCGTAACACGATCAGGTGGTTGAATCGCCACAAGGTAGGGATTGAATACTATTCCAACGGAGGTTCACGATGGTACCTCTTTTTTCTGAAGGATTAACTGGACTATATCTGCTTGCAACTGTTTGCCGGAAATCTGCTGTCCCTCTCTTGATATTCCTAATAATAATTAGGCCATAAGCATATGATACATGAATATTTTTCATATCAAGTAACCGATAAATTTCACACCCCCCCACCCAGGATAGAGATTGCCATTACTGTGAGGCCGATCTATACTTCAACCATCCCCCCGGGGGGGATGTAAACTTAAGCCGAGAGATTTCCTGATGCTCAATATTCTTTCTAATCGTATTTACCGCCACCTGTTTATGGCACAGGTTATCGCCCTTATCGGCACCGGTCTGGCGACCGTTGCGCTGGGGCTGTTAGCCTACGAGCTTGCAGGAGACAGGGCTGGTGCTGTCTTGGGTACCGCGCTGGCTATCAAAATGAGCGCCTACATTCTGGTTGCGCCCGTAGCTGCGGCCTTCGCCGACAAATTCCCGCGTCGCAGTATGCTGGTGACGCTGGATCTGGTTCGCGCCCTCGTGGCTATAGCGCTGCCATTTGTCACCCAGATCTGGGAAATCTATATCCTGATCTTCATTCTTCAGTCTGCCTCGGCGGCATTTACGCCAACCTTTCAGGCGACAATCCCGGAAATTCTTCCTGATGAACGCGAATATACCCGGGCGCTGTCTCTGTCACGGCTGGCCTACGATTTGGAAAGTGTTATCAGCCCCATGCTGGCGGCTGCGCTGCTGGCGGTCATGAGCTTCCATAACCTGTTTGCTGGGACGGCTGTGGGGTTTATCGCATCGGCTTTACTGGTTGTTTCTGTCAGATTGCCAAAGATGAAAGCGCTAACGGTAAAACGCAGCATCTATGACAAAACAACGCGAGGCATGCGTATTTTTCTGAAAACACCGAGACTACGCGGCCTGCTGGCTCTCAACATGGCCGTAGCAGCGGCGAGTGCGATGGTTATCGTCAATACTGTTGTTCTGGTTCAGGCTAACTTTGGTTTCTCACAACGGTCTACCGCCATTGCGCTGGCATGCTTCGGTATCGGATCCATGCTATCGGCTCTGATTCTACCCAGACTCCTCGACAAAATGAGTGACCGCATGCCGATGCTTGTAGGTACGTCGCTTTTAGTCATTGGCCTGGGATTGGGCATTCTCCTAAAAAATTATGTCACCTTGTTAGTGCTGTGGGCGCTGCTGGGGGTGGGTTATTCGCTTTCTCAGACGCCAAGTGGGCGCCTGCTGCGGCGCTCGTCAAAAGCTGAAGACAGACCGGCGCTGTTCGCCGCTCAGTTTGCGCTGTCACATTCATGCTGGCTGGTGACTTATCCGCTGGCAGGGTGGGTAGGCGCTACATGGGGAACTCAGGCTTCATTCATCGCTCTGACCATTGTGGCGGGGCTGTCGCTGGTTACTGCCGTACTCATCTGGCGGCCTGAGCATGAAATTTACATCCAGGTTCACAGCCACACAGCCCCAGATACAAACAATGAATCGACCCATGAGCATGATTTCGTGATTGATGATGAACACCCGTCATGGCCGAAGAAAGAGAAGTAATTTACCCATAATATGCAGCGTATAAGGAGAGGATAAGCCGATAAAAAGTGTGACCATAGCGTTGATACATATTATCTTATCCCCTCCACCCAGAGAGGACAGCCCCATGACCGTACACGCATCACACCCTGACATTATTAAAAGACTTAAGCGTGCCGCAGGGCACCTGAAAAGTACCATCCAGATGCTTGAAGATGAAAAAGCGTGTCTGGATATAGCCCAGCAGTTACAGGCTGTGGAAAAAGCTATAACGAATGCGAAGCGTACTTTAATTCACGACCACTTAGGTCACTGCCTGGAGGAGGCCCTTCATGCTGAACACTCCGAGTCTGATAGTTCGCTTAGCGAATTTAAAGAGATAACCAAGTATCTTTAAAGCTGGTGAAACATGACTGGTTTTTCACAGCAAGGTGTGGTTAATGCCTGTGTTGCTACATATGCCCCATCAGGGGGCTTTTTTATCTGACTCAGCAGCAATTAACCAGTACCTACCTGAAAGGATTTATTATATGAAAATAAAAAACTCCCTTTTTCTATATTAATCTTATTCCTGCCAGCCATTTCCGTCGAAAAATCGGAAATGAAAATGTCAAAAATGCACTCGTCAGCATAGTCACAGGAATATAAGGCGGACATGAATGACCTGCACGACAAAGTGATGTCTGCTGTTAATGAGTCCGATCCCGACAAGGCCTTTACAAGGAGTATGATAGGGAAGCTGTGATCAAGTCTGCCGCATGAGATAATGTCCGCTGCACACGATTGGGGACATAGAGATGGATCAGCAACTTACATTCGCGGACAGCGAGTTCAGCAACAAGCGCCGCCAGACCCGTAAAGAGAAGTTCCTTGGCCGGATGGACAAGCTGATCCCCTGGACGCGTCTCGAAAACGTCATCGAACCTCATTATCCCAAGCCCGGTAACGGCCGCCGTCCTTATCCGTTGTCTACTATGCTGCGGATTCAATGCATGCAACAGTGGTACAGCCTGAGTGATGAGGCGATGGAAGATGCGCTGTATGAGATTGCCTCCATGCGCCTGTTTGCCGGTCTGTCACTGGATAAGGCCATCCCCGATCATTCAACGATTCTGAAGTTCCGCCACCTGCTGGAACAACATGGCCTGGCACGCCAGATCTTCGACGAGGTCAATCAGTGGCTGTCCGAGGCTGGTGTGCTGATCAAGGAAGGTTCCCTGATCGATGCCACCATCATCGAGGCCCCCAGTTCAACTAAGAACCGCAGTGGCGAGCGCGATCCTGAGATGCACCAGACGAAGAAGGCACTTCGGGCTGAAAGCCCATATCGGCGTGGATGCCTGCACCGGTATCACGCACAGCTTCACCACTACGGCAGCCAATGAGCATGACCTAAACCAGGCAGAGCACCTGCTTCATGGTGATGAAGCGTTCATCTTTGCCGATGCGGGTTACCGAGGCGCCGAAAAGCGGGTAGAGCTTAAAGATGTCAGTGCAGACTGGCACATCGCCGAACAACCCGGGCAGCTGAAGACTCTGAAAAAGCATCCTCGCATCAATAAGGTCAGAATCCCCGCACCGAGTATCTGAAGGCCAGCCTGCGTGCCAAGGTTGAGCATCCGTTCCGGATCATCAAGTGCCAGTTCGGCTTTGTAAAAGCCCGTTACCGTGGTCTGAAGAAAAATGACGGCAAACTGGCGATGCTGTTCGCGCTGTCAAACCTCGTGCGCGTGGATCAGATGTTGCGAGCACAGGGTTAATCAGTCTGAAGTGCCTGAAAAGGCGCTGTCCGAAGGAAAACGCAGGATAATGACGTCTAAATGGGGCCCCAATTGCTACGGGTTCTGGTTGGGCAGAAGTGGAGGCTTAATTACAGGTTCCTTAGTCGATATAAAAATAAGTCAGGCTATTATCAGGGATAAAATAATATAAAAAAGTTAAAAACGGTAACTCCATAGTAGAGTTACCGTTTTAATAAAACTATTCTTTTGGTGGGAACCCAGCTTCACGTAAAGCCTCAGAAATCTGCTCTAAAGATATTGATGTTTGCACATCTACCTTACGTATTGGTGGGTTGGTTACGATTTTAGCCTCTGGATCCATATTCTGAATAACTTTAGTCACTGTTCGAGCGCAGCCACCGCATGTCATATTTTCTATATGTAATTGCATTTGTATATCCTATTTAGTTGTGGTGACCTTTAGGATAGAGTTTGCCACTGTTGTAAGGTCAAGCCCTATCGCCAAAGATTTTCGTGCTTATCCTCTTTGACTAAACGTTTCACCAGAGGTATCAACTTTTCGCCTTGAGGAAAAACTTCGCACAACCACATAAAACACAGGAGTAAGCAGTAAGCCAAAGAAGGTTACTCCAAGCATTCCCGAGAATACGGCAATACCCATAGCATGCCGCATTTCGGCACCAGCCCCACTAGCTAATAGCAAAGGTATAGCACCCGCAATAAACGCCAGAGATGTCATAAGAATCGGACGTAAACGCAAGCGAGCAGACTCAAGCACGGCCGCCAATGGTGATAGTCCTTCACTCTCCTTGGTTCGGGCAAACTCCACGATTAAGATTGCATTTTTCGCGGCCAGCCCCACCAAAACAACAAAACCAATCTGAGTAAAGATATTGTTATCACCATTAGAAATCCAGACTCCCCCAATTGCAGAAAATAGCGCCATCGGCGCAATCAGCAATACAGCAAATGGCAAAGACCAACTGTTATATTGTGCCGCCAAGATAAGGAAAGCAAAGAAAACAGCTAGAGGGAAGATATACAGTGCTGAATTACCCGCCAATTTTTCCTGATAAGTAAGGTCAGTCCATTCATATGCCATCCCTTCAGGTAAACTTTCCTTAACTATTTTCTCAATAGCATCAGTTGCCTGTCCCGAAGAATAACCTGGTGCTGTACCACCTGTAATATCTGCAGATGGGTACCCGTTATATCGCATCACACGGTCAGGTCCAGAAGTTCGCTTAATATTTATCAGAGCTGATAAAGGAATCATGTCACCTGCTGAGTTTCGCACCTTAAGCAACCCGATATCTTCTGCTTGCATACGGAATGGCGCATCGGCTTGGGTAATGACTCGATACGTCCGACCAAACCTATTAAAATCATTTACATAAAGCGATCCAAGATTCACCTGTAAAGTATCAAATATATCTGTTAGCGCAACCCCCTGAGATTTTGCTTTCACACGATCAATATCTACCTGAATCTGAGGCGAGTTAGTTTCAAAACTGGCCATCATCCCTGCCAACTCTGGAGTTTGCATAGCTTTAGCCATGATGACGTCCTGCACACGAGCAAGCTCTTCAAAACCTAATCCGGCCCGGTCTTCAATTTGAAGTTTAAATCCTCCCATACTCCCTAAACCAGGAACAGGTGGTGGGGGGAATATACCCACGAAACCATCAGGAATTTGACTAAATTTCCCCATCAGACTACCAGCAATAGCCTGAGCAGATAATGATGGATTTCGACGTTCTTTAAAAGGTTTCAACATAGTAAACATTAATGCTGAATTTGGCATGTTAGGGCCGTTTACCGATAAGCCAGGGAATGCAATCACACTTTCAACTCCAGGCTGAGATAAAGCAATCCTGGACATTTCCTTAACTACAGCTTCGGTTCGGTCGAGTGAAGCGCCGGAAGGAAGCTGAGCAATGCCAACAAGGTAATATTTATCCTGAGCAGGCACAAAACCACCAGGAACCTGTTTGAAGCCCAGGAAGGTCAGTGCCAGAAAACCAGCATACAGAATGAGTACAATTGTACTTCCGCGAACGATACGTCGAATCGTCCCAACATAGGAATTCGACAGGCTATCAAAGAAACGGTTAAAACGACGGAAAAAAGATCCGAAAAAACGATCCATTACACGAGTCAACAAATCTTGCTTCTCTATACCTTGATGTGGTTTCAGTAGTACGGAAGCTAATGCCGGAGACAATGTTAAGGAGTTGATAGCCGATAAAATCGTTGAGATAGCAATCGTCAATGCAAATTGACGATAGAATTCGCCCTGAAGCCCCGAGAGGAATGCTGATGGAATAAACACAGCTGCCAGTACTGAGGTAATAGCCAGAATTGGCCCCGTTACCTCGTCCATTGCTTTTCTTGCGGCGTCTTTTGGTGAGAGTCCTTTTGCAATATGGCGCTCAACGTTCTCAACCACAACGATTGCATCATCAACAACAATACCAATTGAAAGAACCAGACCAAATAAAGATAGCGTATTGAGTGAGAACCCAAATACATCCATTAATGCAAACGTACCCACTAATGAAATAGGCACTGCGATCAATGGGATGATTGATGCTCTCCATGTTTGCAAAAATAGCATCACGACCAGCACAACTAATATTGTGGCCTCTAATAAAGTCGTCGTGACAGATTTCAGGGAAGCACTAACAAACACGGTCGGATCATAAGCGATACTGTACTGAATACCTTCCGGAAACCTTACTTTCAGGCGTTCCATTGTTGACCTTACCGATGCAGACACCTCAAGTGCATTGGCGCCCGGGGTCATAACAATCTGCATACCCACTGCATTTTTATTATTTAGTAAACTCCTCATGGAGTAGTTATCTGAACCGAGTTCAAGACGAGCCACATCACGCAAGCGCGTAATTTGTCCGTCATCTCCGGTTTTAATAACTATATCGCCGAACTGTTCCTCAGTAGTTAGGCGCCCTAAGGCATTCACAGTGACCTGGAATGATGACGATGCATTAGGTTGCTGTCCGACAGAGCCAGCCGCTACCTGAACGTTTTGTTCTTTAATCGCAGCAGTGACATCACTTGATGTTAACCCTCTGGAAGCCACTTTATTAGGATCTAACCATACTCGCATGGCATATTCCCCTTCACCTCCCAGCGCTATGCTTGCGACACCTGGTAAGCGTGAAAGCTCATCACGTACGTTTAACATTGCATAGTTAGAAACATAAAGTGGATCATAACGCTCATCAGGAGAGAACAAATGCACCACCATAAGAATATCCGGCGAGGTTTTTTCAGTCACAACCCCTATTTGCTGGACTTCCGTTGGTAGCCGAGGCAAAGCCCGTGATACCCGATTCTGAACCTGAATTTGCGCAATATCGGGGTCAGTTCCCTGTCTGAAAGAGATGGTTAAAATCATTCGGCCGTCAGAAGCAGTTTGAGAACTCATGTAAAGCATGCCTTCAACCCCATTGATGGCTTGCTCAAGCGGGGCGGCAACAGTATCTGCTATTACATTGGGGTTTGCTCCGGGGTAGCTTGCCGTTACCTGAACGGTTGGCGGTGTTACGGACGGATATTCACTGAGAGGAAGTTGAAAAAACGCTAAAGAACCCGCTATCAGCATAAAAACTGATAAGACAATTGCAAATATGGGGCGCTGGATGAAGAAATGAGGAAATTTCATTTACTACCTCCCTCATTTTTGCCATTCGATTTTTTAGATGCACCTTCAGGCTGCCTCTCAGGTACGCTCAACAGCGTTTGCATCGATACGATGTCTGGCGTAACGGCCATCCCCGGTCGTACGAGCCCTTTTATGATAATTTTTTCCCCGGCCTTCAGACCGTCGCTGATAACACGTAATCCATCGACCATTGGCCCCAACACTATCGGGCGATACTGCGCCTTATTATTGGCATCAACAACAAGGACATACTTATTGCCCTGATCTGTGCCTACGGCTTGATCGTTTACCAAAATTACTTTTTGCTCACTACCAGTGCCTAACTGAACTCTGGCAAATGCTCCAGGAGTAAGAAGACCATCAGCATTCGGGATAATAGCCCGGACACGAACAGTGCCGGTATTACGATCAATTTGGTTGCCAACAAAATCAAGCGCCCCCCCGTGCGGATACCCCTTCTCATTTGCCAGACCTATATGTACGGGTAATTTTTCGTTGCTACGTCCGACAACATCAGGCCGAGCCTTACTGACAGTATTGAGATATGTCGCTTCATCAATATCAAAATAAACATATAAAGGGTCGGACGAAACGATTGTTGTCAATAGAGTCGCGGCCCCCCCCTGGCTGCTGCTAACCAAGTTACCTTCAGTTACTAAAATCCGATCGATACGGCCATCAATTGGCGCAGTCACACGCGAGTATGACAAATCCAGCTTTGCTTCGACTGCAGCCTTCGATACCTGAACCTGTGCAACGCGGGCATTTTTCTCAGAAGATGCATCATCATAGTCTTTACGCGAAACAGCACCTCCGTTTACCAGACGGCTAATACGCTCGTAATTGCGGCTTGCCTGGAACGCCTGAGCTTCTGCCTGTCGTAATTGCGCTTGTGCACTATCAAGCACAACCTGGTAGGGCCGCGGATCGATTTGAAATAACATCTGTCCTTTCTGAACCAGACTTCCCTCCGGCACCGTAACAGATTCGATTGCCCCTCCTACCCTGGGGCGTAGCTCCACTGTTTTAATAGCCGCTAAAGAACCGGTAAATTCAGCAGAAGGTATAATATTCCGTGATACGGCAACAGCCACGGGTACCTGTGGACCTGCAGGCGCATTTGCAGTTTTTTTTTGCGTTTCGCTTGCATCATCATTTGCAAGTACCACTTCTGTATTGGCTGTCACTGCAACTGCCATCAGCAATATCCCAACTTTCATTTTCATCATAACGATCCTTTCATTCACCAAAACTCTTCGGCCAGTCCGAAGTTGGCGTCTGTAGTAATACCAATTGTCTTAAAAGTTTGATCTAATAGTGGTATTCATATTCGAGTGATTTTGATATGCATACAGCCGACGACTTTAAACAATTAGCAAAGCAAACCTCCAACGGGCAACTGCGAACCCGCTATCTAGCTTTGTATCATTTCAAGAATGGGGAAACACGAACCCAGATAGCAACTTACCTTGGGGTTGCCAGAGGCAGTGTTAATACCTGGGTATCCAACTATCTGGCGCACGGACTTGAAGGTCTGCAATCCAAACCTAGTCCGGGTAGACCCTGTCAGCTCTCCGTCTCCCAGCGAGAACAGATCGCACATTTTATCAAAGAAAATGCGGTTAAAAAGGAGGGGGGGCGTTTGATTGCACAGGATGTACGACAATACATTAGCGACACCTTCCAAATCGATTATCAGTTGCGAAACGTATACCGCATCATGGATGCGCTCGGTTTCAGTTGGATAACCAGTCGCTCTAAACACCCTAAACAATCACAACAAACCCAGGACACTTTTAAAAAATTTCCTGCTGGAAACGATCCTTCACACTCCCGGTCATCTTCCTCTGGATCGCGTTGACGTCTGGTTTCAAGACGAAGCACGATTCGGTCAGCAAAATCAGACGTCCAGAATATGGGCAGCCAAGGGCAGCAGGCCAAGAGTAGTAAAGCAACAGCAATTCGATTATGGCTATGTCTTTGGGGCGGTGTGTCCGAGCAATGGTAATACTCAGGCGCTTATCAGCCCTCTTGTGAATAAAGAGGTGATGAAGCAGCATCTGAAATTAATAAGTGAAGCGACAGAGCCTGGGCGTCATGCCGTTGTTGTAATGGATGGCGCGGGCTGGCATACGATCGATACGGCCAGCCCATTTACCAATGTCAGTCTGTTAAAACTCCCACCTTATTCTCCGGAGCTGAACCCGATGGAGCAAGTATGGCAATGGTTACGGCAACGTTGCTTATCAAACCGCGTATTTCGAGGTTACGAAGAAATAGTGGAACAGGTCTCTCGCGCTTGGAATACATTCATTGCGGATGTTGAACGAGTCAAAAATCTCTGTTGGAGAGAGTGGATAAAGTTGGTCAATTAATTAATGCAATTGGTATAATTTCTTACAGGCTAAAGCTTGTAGTAACTGGAAGGTCAAGGGGGAGGATGATAAAAACTTAGAAAGATCGCACTGATAAAATTGATTAAATCGGCTATTGAGGTGAATTCGTACAAAAAATTGAAAATTGTTTAAAACATAATGTTATTCATAGAAAAAATCAGGCCACTGAAATGGCCTGATGTAAAGGATGCTAATAGCTAGTACTTACCTCAAGCATCAATCGTGATATCACCGGCAGGAATGCACTGACATGTCAAACATGCCCCCTCATCAGAGGGCTCCACACCATTCAGATGCTGTACGTTCCCTGCAATCACCCTAGTTGAACAGCTTTCACATTGTCCAACACGACAACCACTAGGCATTTGAATCCCAAGCTTTTCCCCAAAATTAAGTAGAGTACCTTTATCCGTGGTCCAAATCTCTGTTCTTCCTGATTTTGCAAAAATGACTTTATGACGTAATGAGGGATCATTATTTATTTTTGCTGGAGAACGAAATATCTCGTAGAAAATAGCAAATGCAGGTACACCTCTCTCCTGAAGCCCTCGCGATATCGCATCCATCATAGGCTGCGGACCACACATGTAATAACGAGCATTATTCTCAATAAGATATGCCTCGACATCTCCCGCACCAACGTAACCAGCTCTATCATAATCCAATCCTGGAATATCACAGTCGAGGGGCTGATTGTAGATATTAATTACTTTAAGCCTGTCAATAGACGCATTTAGCTCCGCAATTCTTTTCTTAAACGCATGTAGCCTACTATTTTGATTAGCATAGAAAAGCCAGATCTCCGGACCTTCCGCTTGGGGGTTAATAGACTCCAGATAGGAAATGAATGGAGTAATTCCAATACCGCCAGCAAAGATTACGACAGGCTGGACGGCATTGAGCGGGACAATGAAATTCCCCCCAGGAGGGGTAAGTTCAACATCCTTGCCTATCTGCAAATGCGTGTTTATGTAGGATGACATTATTCCTTCAACATACTCACCTTTCTCATCAGTCGCTTTCTGATGACGGACAGAAATGGAATAGGTTTTACGGTCATGAACAAACGCAGGGCCTGTCAGCGAATACGCCCGGGTAACGATCTCTTCAGAATCGCTCATCGGACAACAGCTAACAGTGATATGCTGGCCCGGTTCATAATCAGGTAAGTAGCCTTCACTGTTCGATTGGAAGGTAATTGTCGTAACATTATCTGCTTCTTTTTTCAGTTCAATGACTTTGAATGTTTTACGACCTTCCCAGGGGCGCCTTATCAGCTCAAAATCATTCAAGCGGCGAATGCGGCAGCGGAATGAACGCAAAGGTAAAGCACCGCTGACTGGATCATAGCTATCACCGCTGATTAAACTATTGTAATTGCTACTGTACTCACCTTTAACCGGGTATGAAGGTTTGCCAAAATCAGGACAAGCCTGCCACCACCCAAACTCAGCAATTACAGTTTCATGAGAGAGTTTGGCTTCCACTTTTGCTCTAAATCGAGCAAGACCTGCTCTCGTTTCAATTTCTACCCAATCCCCCGTCTTGATACCTTCTTCGTCAGCCAGAGTTGCCGAAATGTCTACCGTTGGATAAGGTGCTTTTTTTCGTAGGCTAGTCAGGCTTCGATGTTGGCTATGACAGAAGAATCCGCTTTTAACGGATGTCAGCATTAATGGATAATCAGGATCGTTGCGCTGGTATTCTTGCGGCTGTACATACTCAGGTAAAGGATTGTAACCATAGTGATGAAGGATCTCAGAGTAAAACTCTGCACGTTTTGTTTCTGTATTGAAACCTGCCAGATATCCACTATTTGGGTCTCTGAAAGCATATTTTCTGACTTTATGCTCAAGCGGGATATCGTAACCTTCTGGCTTATTTCTGAGCATCTCAACAGTCAAACCTAATGGTTCTAGTTGATAATTCCAGGCTGCCTGTTGATTTGCACTTAAAACTGACCCAGGATTTGCATCTAAAATTGACCCACCCTTTGATGCCAATTATGGCGTAGTTTTTTGTTTTTCGCCGGTCTTAATTTCCTCTTGCTGTGTTGTTGAGTG
>JBLHWY010000103.1:0-22821 GCA_047629195.1 Candidatus Azotimanducaceae bacterium | reverse complement strand
CCCAGAAGGCACCCAATAGGACGGAAGGTGTGGTTTCCGCCCCGAGTAGATTCAAGAAGGTGATCAGATTCAGGTATTCAGTTGAGTCTGACCTTAGTACCGCGCCACCCGTGTGATTCACTCCGCGAGTCTTTTCCAGGTATCGATTGGCGGCTGCTGGATCAGTGGCGATATAAGTTCGTATGAGCTCAAGGTTATCCGATTCGACATTGGTATAGAGCAGCGGAGTCGCACCGGCGATGCCGCCCTGGACATGACAAATTACACAACTCGACTGAATAATGTCATCATGGATGCTCTCATTGAAGAACACTTCTGCGGTTTGGCTTTCGCCACCATCCCCAACAGAGTCACCGGTGTCGGGTTCCTCCCCTGGCGCTGGACCCAAGTTGATTCGCGTATCAATCACCCGGGTTGGGGTAACACCGACGAATGAATCAGAAACCTCGCCGCTAAACCAGCCAGAAGCGTCGACGATGACATCTGCAGGGACATTAGTATAGACACAAATATCACCGCTCGAACCCAACGACGCGATCACATTGTTGGCGACCACCTGACCAGCGGTAAAATTCAGATTGGAGGCATTAGGACGCGTAATGCCGCAGGGCCATATGGTGGCGAACCCAGAACCTTCCGGATTGACGATCGTGACATTTAACGCTGCAGCCCTGGCACTAGATGGCACTAAGGTCGCCTGACCGTCGATCGCGAGTTGAATGCCTGATATGAGTACCGATTGTTCATCGGGTGGTGCCAATTTGGTCGTGCGTCCGCCAATCCCACTACGCGAATCCAATTGCCTATCGGGTGTTGATCCGACGAATGCTTCTCCCGGAAACCAACCTGCCAAATCAACGATGACATGGGTCTCCGCGAGAGAGTAAAGACAAACTTCACCATTAGCGCTGACGGGTGCGATAACGCCATTCGGAATAATATCGCCAGCCACGTAGTTTAGATTGGATGCGAGCGGTCGTTCCCCGCAGGGCCAAACAGTAATAAAACCAGAAGCAGAGGGTTGTACGGCCGTTACGTTGAGTGCCACGGCAGCAACATTGGCAGGTAACGTGGTGGAACTACCGGCTGCATCGTTAACGGCCAAATTGGCGACCGGGATGGTCAGGGGGGTACTTGGACCGATCCTACCAATAGTGCCACCAGTACCATCTCGAGTATCCACTAAACGAGTTGGTGTGGCACCGACATAAGCCGCACCTTCAAACCAACCGGCAATATCAACCACCAGATCAGTCTCACCGGATGAGTAAAAGCAGACTGCGCCGTTAGAACCGATGGATGCGATAACGCCATTTGGTACAACATCGCCAGCAACAAAATTCAAGTTTGAAGCGAGTGGTCGGGGGACGCCGCAAGGATAAACGGTGACAAAGCCGGATGTAGCGGGAGTGACAACGGTCACATTGACGGCGATCGCAGTAGCAGTGGCTGGGATGATGGCTGAGCCCGCGCTGGACGCCAGAGATGCACCGATAACGGGCAGCGCGATCTCTCCAGATTGTGGAGACAGGCGGACGGCCCAAGCTTGTTGTGACGCCAGGACAGCTACCAGCAAGAGAGTTTTTAGTAAGCTACTAGTACATGACCTCAATAGATAAACTACCTCGTGATAGTGCTGAAATGTTACACCACAAAACTATTGTTTAACATATCCGCGAATATAGGTTGTGAAATCCTAACGATAGTTGACCGTTTGGTCAATCGGTCCAGAGAGCAAAGTTTTAGAGTCGCAGGCTTTTTCCATGTGCTCGATTACGCCAAAGCGATGTTAAATGCGAAGGCTGGGCTATCGTAAAGAATATTTGGAAGAGGCTGATAGAACAGTTGATGACAAGAAATAAGTGTTTTTGAATATTAGACAAAACCCACAACTTAACTTGGCAATAGATAACTAATCCCCAGCACAACATCACCTTCTTCGGTCTCCGCCCCCTTACCCTCTCCCCTGATATAACACCCGCAGCTCTACCTGAATCTTCCAATTCATTAAGTTCTATGGGCTTTTGTCGGCAAACTTCAATAGCCTTGTTGGTGCGCCTACCGTGCTTGTACTGCGGGTGAGATTTGCCGGACTTGGGCCGCAGCTCGAAGTCCTTTTTCATTAAACTTCGATTGGCTTAACAATACTGTTGGATTGAGCTCTTCAAATTTACTCTCTTTTTCAGACCCATAGTCTCTTGTTAAAAAGTTAAAATCCGCAGCAACGTGCGCCAATTGCCCCTCAAACAACTCGAGACAAAGCTCTCGGTAGCGCTTCGTGTCGAGAATTAGTTCATGCCAGGCACAATCGGCAATTTGAGGCAAAATGACGACTGAATGAATATCTAGCGAGCGTATATGAAGAAAGGCTTCCAAATATTCTACTGCTAATTTCGGATCGTACCTGCTGACGTCGTACTTATGATATAGACGTTCAACAATCATTGCTTCTGCTATTTTGAACTTATCACTTTTCAGCTCTTCCATTTGTACACTAAGAATCAATTAAACTCTCAGCTGAGGATATATGTCGCAGTAATCTAAAGACTTCTGCATCCATATTTCCTGCCTTAGTGAGCTCAAGATATTTCATTTTCCCGTGTAAGCATATTAGCGCTAATGCTTGCAGGAGCGCTAAAAACATCTTCTCTTGCACCTCCTTGTAAAATAAACACACAGTAGATTGATCTGTTTCAATAAATGACTGTTCAATATTTGATCATGAACGAACCCCTGACCGAGTAAAAGCAATCAACCAATACTTTCACCCTGAAGTGCTGTTAACAAAAACACCAAGGTGTCTTGCGTTGGACATCGTAAAAGCGAACAAATATTGATCAGCAGTTAGCTAGCGGCCAGAAGCGTAAGTCCAAACGGACTGCGGAGAACGGATGTTATGTTCAATGCTGAACGATGGCAATCCGCAAGAAGCAGACTTTGAGCGAACCGCTATGCATTTTGCATGGACCATTCCTCTAGTTTAGATACCAGACTAGGCAAATGTAGTATATGTCAGCCCAGCTAACAACGAAATCTCAATACTACTTCCTCCAATTTTCAGCGCTATTACACAACACAAATATTGCGCCGGTTTATCCGATCATTCATCGTAGGGTTCTCGAAATTTGGCTCTCGTTGTTCGGTAATCATCAAACACACAACTAAACAAAATCGGTGCGTTCGCCTTAGATATTTCCCCGGCTCTGTGATCCAGTTAGCAACTAATGTTCAAAATTTTTAGTGAGGTTAAGTTTCGGTTCAGGTTTCTCCGACGGGAAAATCTCGTCTGTGCGTATGACTGAGGATAATCACTTTTTAACTTGAAAACCATGTAATGGTCTCACGCTAACGAATACAAAATTTTAAGATTTCAATGAATAAGGCATTGGCTATTTCTCCGCCAACGGCACCTTTGTGCCTGTCTATTTTCATCAAAAAAAACACACTTTTGCACTTCTAAGTAGGAAATAATGATCACAAAAATAAGAAATCTAACACGTTTAACAACAAACACATCTTGAACACCAATCCTGCCAGATTCGGTGATGAAATTATTTGCTGTGCTGATGCTTGCGTTGCTCGGTGGATGTTCGAATGACGGCGACAACGATGATGATGAAGACGACATTGAGGATAGCGCTGCATTGGGGCAGCAGGACGCAACAAGTCTGCGCACCATCGATCCGGGAGTGGTCACCATAACTGTCACAGATGTCGATCCCGACACGGGTGACACCACCGTGCTAGTCCCTGACACGATGCTAGATTTTTCGGTAGGAACGGTTTATACGGTGGTGCTAACTGGCACCTATGAAGCGCCAGAGCTTGTTGTCTTCGAAAAAACCTATGGTGATGTCGACGATTCGACGGAAGAGGCGGAACTGCACCCAATTTATCTCGGTTCACAAGGTGGAATAGAACTCATTGTTGCAGCAAACGACGCAAGTGGTTCAAATTCGTCATTGGACCTTTCGACGCAAATGCCAGGCACGCCATTTCGGGTATCTACTGAAACCAGCCATGAGATATCGCTGCAGGGTTCTGTGGGCGAAATCCCCGTTTACAATGTGGACAGTGTTAGTTTCGCTGGTGGTACAAGAGTTTCCTTAATCATTACTGACACGCTGGCAACGAACCCTCCGACGGTGGGTCTCTTTGTCGTCTTCGAAACCGGTTTTGTTCAAGCTTTTACTAATCTTGCGCAAAAGCCCAAGCTCCGGTTTGTTAACGCGGTCAGTGATGGCGATGTCGACATAGAGGTCCGCGACTCATTCTCTGGCGATTTGATCAGCCTCACAACCCTTGCATTTCAGCAGACAACTGACTATCAGGAATCAATCGATGATTCGATTTTCCAGGACATATTGGTTCGACGGTCGGAAGCACCCGAAGAAGCGCCTTTCGTGACAGTGGTTAGCCTGGAGGGTGAGATGTTTTATACATTGGTGTTTGGCGGTTCGTTTACAACTAGTGATGTTTCTTCGCACCTGACGCAACAAATCAAAGTCCGCTCGCAACATTTTCAAGGATTAAGTTCATCAATGCTGCAAGACTCACCGATGTTAATGACCTCGGTGAGGAACTGGATGTCGGGCTTAATCTCTATGTGCTTCAGTCGGGAAACTCCCTCGAGGATTCGACACCGATTCTGTCGGCAGAGTTTATGTCCAGCGCGGCTACGGAGGTACCTGCCGCGGAATCTATTTTGGTAGTAACGAAGGAAGGAAGTACCGAGTTATTAGCAGATCCTGTTCCAATATTGCTACAGGACGTGAGCACGTTGCTGATTACTGCAACTGAATCGTCAGGCGGCGGTCAGCCGTTTGAAATTGTCATCGAAAGTCAGCCGCGGCCGTGAAGATGTCTGATAAAGGAAGTTTCATTTCTTTATGTAAATTCATTGCTATCTGCGCGGTATATCTGTTGACTGGCTGCGGTACCGACGAAGGGTTCGATCAGAATGCCCTCGTCGTGCCAACAGGCTATCTCCGGTTTGTTCACTCATTGTCTGAGGGACCAGAATTCAACGTCCAGTTTGAGGGTCAGCAGTTTAGTGGGTTCAATTTCGGTGATGTAACTCCGGACCAACTAGTCAGGCCTCAAATCGCTTCCGATATAGCATTTAGTTACTTCGATGGAGTGAATGTGAAAGAAGTATCGACGATCAGTGTAAATGTCGATGTTGGCCACACTGTAACAGTTATCATCACCGGTACGCTCGCCAAACCTCAGATCGTTATCATCGATGAACCGACTGAGATAAATGATCTGGACGTCAGTGTGGTTATTGCGCACAGCGCTTCTTCTGCCTTTAGCTCTTATGATTTCTATATTACCCAGGGCAACGAACCTTTAAGTGAACCGATTGCGTTACTCAGTCAATATGAATCATCACAAACCCTGTCATTGGTGCCAGCGTCTGATTACCGATTAAGGATCGTTGAGCCCAATTCGACAACCGTAGTATGGGACTGAGGGCTATTTAGTGTTGAGTTTGAAAAAAACCTCCTCTTGGTCCTTTATGATGGATTCGGTCCAGGTCAAAATTCGTTGAATGTATTGCCTGTAACCCAGTTTGGCACCGTAATATTTGAAGAAGAGCAGAGCGGTGCTGTTCGATTCAGCCAGATGGTCGCCGATGAAGAAAGTGTGGACTACTACCTCGATGGTAATCTCGTCGTTAGCTCATTGAATTTTCAATCTGTGACGGAGTTTCAAAACGGTGATAATGGCTTAAAGAAGATTATTGTTACCACGGCTTCAGATCCAGAGGATGTTTTAGTTGAGTCTTCTATCACTATCGAGCCTGGTACTTACCACACAGTTTCACTCATCGGAACGATTGAAAATCTCAGACTCGTTACCACAACCGAAGACTACAGGCGTATCAGCGATCGAGCCTCATTAGTCTTAAGCCCTTATTCCATTTCCTTTGGAAATGTCGAAGGTCGTGTGGTGCCAATCGGTACTGAGTTGATCAACAGCCTGCCTCTTTCATTGGTGTTCGGAAGCAGCACTAGGACACCAATTTTGCCCGATAGCTATGACATTTACACCACAGCTGTGGGAACGGATGACATTCAAGCGGGTCCTTTTCGAATCAACATGCAAAGCGGTGGTTTGTACCGACTTTATTTCACAGATCAAATAGGGGGTGGTGGGCCTGCCTTGATCCTGCCGGGTGATGATCTCAATCCTCTTTTCAATTTGTACTCTGAATAGGATTTCAGAATGATGTGGGTCGAGTGAGGTGATTCGAAACTTATGTCTAGATATCCTCTATTCGCGAAACCAGTAATAAGTAGTTCAATCAAATGACCCGAATGCGTTGCAGTTATTGGCCAGATGCCCGTAAGAAGTTAAGCAGAGGAGCTGCAGGCTGATGTACATATCAGCCCACGCCCCGTAGCTGAGGTGATACGTTCTAGCCTTGTGCTTCGCCTCGCTTACGGCGTTCTCCCCTACGCGATCCGTCACGTTTAGCTTTTCTCTCCCCTCCAGCTTGGCGGTTGCCTGGTTTCCTGTTTTTTGCTCGCTTGCCGGTTCGTTCGGCCTTAGCTTTGGCACCCTCTGAACCGAGGACCGTT
Source organism: Candidatus Azotimanducaceae bacterium (assembly GCA_047629195.1). Taxonomy (GTDB): domain Bacteria; phylum Pseudomonadota; class Gammaproteobacteria; order Pseudomonadales; family Azotimanducaceae; genus UBA4582. Next base: position 16,234 of record JBLHWY010000103.1, on the reverse strand, counting down.
TCTTCAGTCATAGTTGGTTGCTCTCCCGGTTCTTCGGCAATAGCTGGATGCACAAGTGCTGCTAGTATGGTGGCGGCAACCATGTGCTTCGCCAATCTAATTGATCTATTGGTCATTATGGTGAACTCCTATTTTACAATGTATTGACGAGCTTCAAGGCACGCACCCATCGCTCGTTGGTAATCGACTCGCAGTAGCGGGTCTGAATCCGGATTAGTTGGATCGAAAAGCGTCTCTAAACTTGCCCACTCGTAGCACTCGTATTTGTCCTGACTCTTCTGCTCGACGTTCTGACCAGCAGCTGGATAGATAATTAGCTTGTCGGAGCCCACGCTCGTCAGCACTGTTTCGGCTTCAGCGGGTTCTTTGATGACAATGTAGCCGGAGGGCGTGGGTCTGTAATAAATACCGTTATTGTAGTAGTACCGGCTTGACCCGATTCCGAAGGTCACGTAACCACCAGGTAGCGCTGGAACAATGGCTCCGATCGGCGCTGTGATAGCGAGGTACACGCCATCGCTGTGTCGGTAGAAACGGCCACCGCCATAGAAGTAAGGTTTGCCCCTATAAACAACTCGGTGATGCACTTTAGTTAGAACCTTGAGCGTTTTATGTGGCTTAGCCCGATTATTCCTTGGGCCTGCTTCTGATGGAACTGCGAACGTCATACTTAGCGCAGTCGCCAGTATTATTCCTGGCAGTTTCTTTGACATCTAGAAAACTCTCATATTGATGTGGTGATTGGATAGCGCCTTCGAGCGCTATTGGTTCACTACTTATACGGGAGAGCTCAACGTTTTCCGTCGATTGATTTTGGCACAAGTTCAATCTGAGCACAGACAAGCCCGAACGGCAGCATATCTAAAGATCCTCAACGACCCCGGAAAACAAATAGCGACGGCTAAACCAAGTTTATGGTATTCGGATCACTCTCTCCCAATAACGGATCTTTGCTCATTAACTCAGTTCAATTTTTACTATTGATAAAATATATTATCAACAGTTCATCTCGTCTCCTTAAGCAACCCACAATTCAAGAACTTCCCCGTTAAGCCATATTAACGAAATAGCTGGAGTTGCTTTCCGTTTCAATTCGATCGACAACCCGTTGCGGATGGTTGGCTTTTTAGCTTACGAAATCAGTAACCAAATTGATGAATAATTAGCCCAAGCTGACAGCTTGGATCACCACATCTCCGCAAATCAATCTACATATCATCCAAAAACCAATGCGAGACTGGAAATCAGCCGATCAGATCCATTCCATTACACTGGGCTCGGTCTGGAAAAAACCTAACGTATCAAGTTTGATTTCACCATTGAACACGAACAGCGTCATCACCTATGGTGACTATGAAAGTAACAATTATACCCGTGGGCCAAAAAGCTCTCATGGTTCCATCAATCCCACAAAACCACATCAATATTACGAGACTGCTGACAATTAGCCCAATAGCACCGCCAAATATGCGTTCTGCTACAACTGCCATATTCGAAACACAATTTCGAATTGTAGACACGAGCAATTTCACTAAAAACACCTGGATTATGAGAAAACACCCTGCAATGCATGCACTGATCCTCACGGAAAAAGTTCGGATCAGAGCGAGACAATCAATAACAGTAAACTAATCAACTTCGGCATTGATATCGTGTCGCTACCGGGAACTGGTGATTTAAGATATGCTTCTCAGGGGGTAAACAAAAGGTGCAGCTACCTCGTTTTCCACGGCAAAGATCATGACCCATTCGAATAATGAAGAAGTTTGTGCTCTTGAGGGCAGGGATAATTGAAATCGGGTGGGCGAGTGGGCTTGAACCGTCGACCGCCGGAATCACAATCCGGAGGTCTACCCCGTCCCAGCGCGCCTACGACGAATTTCTTGCAATAAATCCAGTGCCAATATCAATAACTTAATGCTGTGTATTGCAAACTTGGCAATGTAAATGTCATGTGCGATCAAAGACAAGAAATTTGTAAATCTCGTCACCTAGTTTGGCCAATGGTCAGGTTTTAATTTAGTGTAAAGGAAAACCTTGTGATGCCAGGATGACAATATCGTCGAAATATTGTCAAACTTCATGATGAATAATTTGGCAAAAGTACGATTAAACTATAGTGCGCAACAGTTACTTCTTATCAAATTTCTTGACAGAAACCGCGAACAACTGGATCAGCAAGAAAATCTATCCACTGGATACAATTTTCAAGATGGAACCAATTCAACCTAGCAATTTCGTTCATCCTGATCATCGATGCATGCCTATAGGATTTCAATTACTAAGCCACATCAGGGTATTAACTAAATGACAAACTCGACGACTTGTCCATAACATTCAGGCCTGTGGACACGAGAACTCACTAAGTCCGTCGGTTACTGGAGGACTGACTGCACCAAGCTTGGACTAGAATTGTTTAAGTACAGAATCAACTCGTCCCCATCCAAAACAAAATAGCTTTCAATCTTCCCTTCTTGTTGGTGTCGCTCGATCATTTCTAACATGTCTCTAAACCCCTCTTCACTCTTCCTAACCTTAATATAGTCAAAGGGCATACAAAGTACTTCCAAGCCATTCTGAACGATCTCTATTTCTTCCGACTTTAGCGATCCGGAGATCTCCAGCGTACCGACTAAGCCAGGGTGAACACCTACACTATTCATAAATCTTTTTGTGGCGAAATTCACACTATATCCAGCATTACTCAAGGCTCGTTCATAATCAGGTAATACAGATTCACAACTTTGGTACAAAGGTAATCTAACCGGTTCATTGTCTAATGATTCGGCAAGACAACCCGAAGACATCAAGCATATTCCTATAAGAAAACTTTAGTCTATTTTGAAGGGTTCATCGCTCACCTCAGATTATCTGATAAATTTTCGCAACAGAACTGGCTGTGGTACCCTGCCGCGATGACTTATAGCGCAGAAATTCTAAGCCACATTCAGCAGGCGGACACCGAAGCGGCGACTCTGACGCCAAAGCAGCTTCGGACCACGCAACGGAAGTGGGTGTGTTTTACCCGCGAATCACAATACAGCGCCCCCTATGCCGTGTCGTAACCCAACCTCCTCCCAGCCAGCTATGCCGACAGTTCTTTTGGGATTTCCACAATCGCGAAAGGGTACTGGCGAAGACCCGCTGCTAAAGGACCTTCGGCCCCTTTGGCAAGCTGGCGGGCTCTCAGTCCTAACGCTGAAATTGACTATAGGCCGAGACGATTCCGTGCTTGAGCGAGAGATGGAAGCAGCCGTCGACAAGTGCGAACGAAGCAAACTTGTCATTGGGGGCTTCTCCCTTGGAGCGCGCATTGCCTTACGTGTGGCCGCCCGGGTACGCCCCGCGGCATTGCTTTGTCTGGGGTTTCCCTTTCATCCGCCGGGCCAACCCCAAGCGCTGAAGGGGGCCGATCTTTTTGTCGGCCATGACATTCAGACCCTTATTATTCAAGGCGCTCGAGATCCCCACGGAACTCAAGCCGAAAAAAAAGCCTACCGGCGTCTGCCTGACTGCGTACAATTCCGATGGCTCGAAGATGCGAATCATCGATTCGAAACGCGTCAGAAGTCCCCGTGGAGCCGAAAAGAGCATTTGCTGTCAATCGCCAACAGAAGCCTGGAATTTGTCAGGCAAACTCCGGAGTGGAACGGCAATGCTTGAAGCGGAGGACGGCAGACAAGCCATATTACAGAACGGTTTTTCCTATCTGCCGCAATTCATTTCCACCGAAGAGGCGAAGGAACTGATCGACTACTTCGGCGCTTTACTTCCGCTTTGGGAACAACGATTTCGTGGCTCTAACAAGCAGCGTAGCACTAAGCTCGGACGCCGCCTAACTCGGCCTGTGTATTGGTTGGGCGCATGGCAATTTGCCTGTTTGGGCTACTACTCCGAACCGGAACACTTGAACGACCGCTGTTTGCGAGGCGAACCGTTTCCATCGGTAATGCAAGACATTCTGGACCGATTAGCAGAAGTGATTGCCTCTTCCCATGACCATGGCAATGAAACTTCTGAATTGCCCAACACCTGTCTCATCAACTACTACGGACGTGAAGTGGGCCAAGGGCAACCACGCGACTATGCCCGACTGCGAATGCACCGCGACGGTGAACCGGGACCCGTCATCATGTTTTCCATCGGGCAGCCTGGTTTGCTTGAGTTTTTGGACCCAGAAAGAAGCACCGACTCCGAACTATGCGTGTGGACTCGCCACAGGTCAGTGGCCATATTGAGCGGCCCCGATTTCAAGGACCGTTTGTATCATCGTATTACCCAAGTAAGAACCGGGCGTGAACCACAGCTTCATACTGAACTGGCAAACTTTGAGCCTCGTCGGATTAGTGTTTCATTCCGGTCTGTTCCAGAACAATACATTTCCGATTTTCACGAACTGCCCGACAACGCGACCTCGCAAATAGCCGACTATGTCGGGGAACTCGCTCTGCATTCCAAGCACTACGAAAATCAACTAGCCAAGAAATGAAAATTCAGCCTCGACACAGCAAAGCGCAAACGAGCGACTGCGACTAACGCAGCAACCAGTCAACCCTAATATAGCTTCAATTGGCCAGCCACCCTCACTGCCAATCACGAAACCTGAGAGCGATAGTCATGAGTTAATGACTTAGCCACATCACTTCTTGAAATTGTGATTTTATCTCGGGTGGACTTGCAGTTGTGGCGCTTGTCGTATTTTTTGCCCAGCTGGCGAAGATCTTAATAGAGATTACCGCCCGCCTATTTATCGCGCCAGACTTGAAGATAGATACTTTCTATCGAACGACAATTAACATGGCCGTTAGGTCAGGATAGTTGTCGTCTTAGTTTTTTTGATAAGCGGCAAATGGATTGAGTGTGGCTACAGTGATGCTGATATTCGTTTGCTGGCAAAGATGGATGGACGCCATAGCCAGTCGAGTGGCGCGGTACTCGAATAAATGGTTGATGTCTACAGTCAACTCCGGCGTCAAACCAAACAGATCGTGAGTATATTTCCACTGTCATTGATCCTAAGCCCGTCTGATTATTAATGAATAGCGACGACCAGACCCATTGGGCTGGGTGGTTATCTGCCACTAACAGAGTGCGCTTATCTTTCTCAAGCAAACTATAAGAACCGAGCAGGTTTACTCTACGCGCTACTCTCCCCCCATCTCTTCCAACTGCAGGTCCTTCTCTTCCCAGACCCCATTGACCCACTCTCGAAAATCTTTCTTTAACGTAGCGCCAGATTCTGGATCACCGCCAGTATCATCGACAGGAACTGGCAGGCGTTCTATGACAACGGTTGCGCGTTCAGTATGACCGCAAAGAAATTCGAAGAAACCTGGCGCGCCATCGGGATAGTGAATGGTAGCATTCAAGATGCAGTCAAGCTTGTCGCCAAGGGAGTTGATCACCAGAGCAGCACCGCCGCCTTTTGGTTTTAGCAGGTGTTTGTACGGTGAGTTTTGACTGTCCCGTTTTGCTGGTGTGTATCGAGTTCCTTCGAGGAAATTCAGGATAGACACAGGCGTCAGTTTGAATTTTTCACAAGCTTGTCGGGTGGCATCTAAATCCTTGCCCTTGAGCTCTGGATGTTTCTTCAAAAACTCCCGTGTGTATCGTTTCATGATTGGGAAGTCGAGCGCCCACCAGGCGATGCCAATGACAGGTACATAAATTAGTTGTTGTTTGATGAAAAATTTCTGCATTGGTATCTTTCGATTGAACACGCGCTGCAGAATGACGATATCGGCCCAGGTTTGATGATTGCAAAAGACCAGATACCATTTTGACTGACTGAGGTCTTCGTCGCCGTGAACATCAATCTCAAGTTTCGTGAATAACCCCAAAAACAGATTATTGCAATCAATCCAAAGCTCGGCAATGTTCATGGCGCGGCGGGTACACCAAGGTTCAGCTGATGCCGGCCCAACAAAGCGAAGAAATGCGAAAATGTAGAGAGGTATGCACCAGAACAGAGTGTTGCAAATGACCAATAGGCTGGCCAGTACTCCGCGGATGGGCTTTGGTAAAAAAGTGAACAATCGCAATTCCTTTCAATATTGTCGAATCATGGGTGACTCGCCGTCGCTTGCGACTAGGATTAGAACACAACTCTCATTAATGCTGTAAGCCAATTCAGTCAACCATTGCCGTGATGCATTCTCGTTCGAGTCCATCTCTCTGCTACGAGTCTACGCCAAAAAATGGGGTCGAAAAATGGGGTCGGGGCAAAATTTACAAACACCGAACAATTGGGCTCGAAATAACTGTCCCTCGCAGCTACTGATTCGGCGAATTTCAAGCAGCTTCTTACCACTCATATCGATGATGAAGCCCATCAACTCTTGGAATTTCTACCAAATGATCTGCTCTTAAACCGACCTAAGCTTGACTGTCACTAGCATTCCTAGCCAACCAATAGCACCCAATCTTTCGAATAACCACAACGGTGTCTTTACCCAATCAAAGGACGAGTGTGTCCCTTTGATCAATAGCAAAATACATAGGCAATAAAATACAAGCCTAAAGTACAAGCCAGCCGCGTTCCCTCCATTTACCACATAACCGCGGGTTGATCTCCTACACTTTATTTTTGTTGGCCAATGAAACATGGTTGTCTGGTATTTTTCCTGTTCTTGCTCGTGTTCTATTTACTGTTGGCCAGCTCAGAGAAGCAGTTTGATTAGGCAGCGATATCTCCGGTCACGCCCACGCTGGTCCCAGACGCTTAATAAATGGCCCCAAAAGTTTCCAGCTGAATAAGGTACAGGCGCAAATCAAATTCCAGCTGGAAGTAATCGGCAAGCATGTACTGGCATAACTTATAGAAACCTTTGTTGTGATCTTTCTCTTTGAGGTGCGCGAGTTCATGCACGGTAATCATCTGCAGGAAAGCTTCAGGGGCCTGCTTGAAGACTGTGCTGATGCGGATTTCGTTTTTACTTTTCAATTTGCCACCTTGCACACGCGACAAATAGGTGTGTAACCCCAGAGCGTTGTTGACGACATGAATTTTGTTGTCGTACACAATTTTACTCAACGGGTCTGACTTCTTCAGGTACTGCTGCTTGATATCAAGCACGTATTCTCGCAGCGCTTTATCATTCGCCACAGCGTGCGGCGTGGGATATCGTTTTAAGAGAAAGTCACCTAACGCTTTGTCGTCGATGAGTTGCTGAACTTGTTCTTGCAGCGATGCCGGGTAGGCAGAAATGTAGCGTAAATTGGCGGGGGGCTTCGCAGGCATGGCCTAATTGTAACTGATTAGTACATTCATTCAATAAATGGCAATGAATGGGGTCGTAGTCAAATTTACATATCTCGTACGAATAATCGGGGTCACCGTGAACTTTTCAAGATCATTGCACCTTACGAACATTCTCCTTAGTAATGCTGCCAAGCGTGTGTAAGTGTTATTTCCAGTCTAATTTTTGTTCGGTGTTTGTAAATTTTACTCCGCCCCCATTTATTATCTATCCGCCAGATCCAGGGATGACATCAAGAAATTCTGCCATCGCATTACCGGTAGCGACGAGCGTTTCATCTTGATTCTCAACTTCAATATCGAATTGAACCCACAACCCCAAATCAGTCGCATTTTTGCCTGAAAGTACTGCTTTTACTGTAATTGTATGTCCCAGCTGAACGGGCTTTAGCCATCGCGTTTCGAGGCGACGGTGGAATCCGCCACGGGGAATAAGCCAGTCAGTCAACGTTCGGGAAATAAGCGCAAAATTCTGCATGCCATGCATTATCACACCATCGAATGTGGTCTTGCCAAACGACTTTTCCATATAATTGTCGTCGAAATGCAACGGATTATAGTCAAGGGATGCATCGGCAAATGCCTGGATTGTGTCGCGTGTAACCGTGAAAGGCCGCCCGGTGATAATCTCACCTACTTTTAGTTCTTCAAAATTTTGTTTCATATTCTTATCCAACTTTAATTGGGACGAATTGTCTGGCCGCGTCCGGTACAAACAATCTCCCCATGTTGATTGGTGAATGTGTTTTCGTGAACGGCAAACAAACGATCCTTCTTGATGAAGCGATCTAAGGCAGTTGCGCGCATTGTAATAGTATCGTCAGGACGAATTGGAATGTGATAGGACCAGTTTTGCCCGGCATTGATTGTCCCGGGAGAGCGCATCCAGTCTTCTGTGGTCGTGCAAGCGAACATCAATAAAATATGGATGGACGGCGGCGCAATAATTCCACCATAAGGCGTTGTTTTGGCGTATTCCTCATCGAAGTAAATAGGGTTGTCTTCGCCGACACCTTTGGCGTAGCGCGCAATAACTTCTTTTGTCAGGGTAACCGGTCTTGACTCTCGCAATTCACCAGGAATAATTTGGTCCCACGTTTTACGCTTTTCAACATCTTTCCAAAAATCTGTTTCGAAATTATCGAGATCCAGAATTGTCATATTCACACTCCCCAAAAAAGCCATCAAACTAGATAAGTTTTTACCGTATGCCCAGCGTGCAGCCGTACCTTGCGCATCATTGCTTAAAGCACTGACCCAGATGTCATTCAGAAAACCTGCATCACACGAGGGGACCACCCAAGGCACAAGCACCATCATCTGAATCTACTACAGCCCTTCAATCCTGAGACTTCTTTTCATTAGCGGGAAAAAGTCTCCCCTGCCCTACCAGCAAACCCGGTTAGTGATTAACACTACCTACTGTAGGCTAGTAGATCAAGGCCCGTCAGACGTTGACCATTCTCTGCCTAAAAGCTACCACACTGACTTTCTGATGTAAAAAACTTGGTCAAAATACTTTGGCAATCTGTGGAAAATTCGATTTAAGATACTTAACTAGCCTGTTGTACTCCGTGCTCTGTCGACAATGGTGACCACACACTTGCCACACTCCTTGCCACACTAACACCAGGCCTCTCTGGTTCCGAACCAATCTAGCCCCTGCAGACAACGCGCGTACAAAAGATGATGGCTACCTGTCAGAATTTGTCTACAAGGGTTTCGGTCGCATCAGCGAGCTGCTTATCTTGCGCGCTAACGATATTAACGAGCAGGTCTGTTCGCTACGACCGCGCCATCATGTAACGCACCTGTTTCACGAACACTTATCTGACGAAACCTTCCAAACGGCACGCTGCGGTCTATAGTTGTTTTTAAAGACGCCGCTGACAAGAGCACTACACTTGCCATCGGCAAAGCACTAAATTCGATAGAATTACAAGATTCGTTGCCAACCCCCCCTGCCCGAGCCACCACCAGTGTCCATCTCCTATCTTACTGAGATTGGAACGCGGCTTGACGCCCCTGATTTGAGCTATGGGGAGCAGTCCGCACTGATACTGGATGTGAAGGACAGCTTGCGCGACGCGGCCACAGCTGAGGATACTAGTACTTTACTGAGAAGACTCAAGAAAAGCCGGAAGGAAGCCGGGGGTACACCATTGCGATCTTTGGGGTACTAGCTGTTGCTGCTTTGAGCATCTTCGTTGGCAGGAAGTATTTTTTTCAAGCGCCTCAAATATAGTCCTTTAAATCCAGCGACCCTAACACCCTGACTGCAGTAGCTATAATTTCGGTTGAAGTTAAACGACAAATTCCCAAAGGTGCTTCCGCCACCGGATTTGCCGGATACCTCAGAGACGGCTTAGACGAGAAAACTACAGGCAGCGGGATTAAATACGACAAAAACGCATACATTGCAAGCAAGCTCCCCGCGCTTAAGGAAGCACTTGGAGATATCCATTTTGGCACTTACGCCACAGTGATAAACTTGGTGGACGACAAGTTTGTAATTGTAAAGATAATCGATCAAGGCAGCCGAACAAGCGGCGACAGAATCATCAACCTATCAAGGATCGCATTCGAGGAAATTGCACCCATATATGCAGGAATCGTGCGGGTTCGCGTAGAATTGATGCCAGAGGGTTATCGGCCATGATTTCGTAATAAATGGGGTCGCAGCAAAATTTACAAACACCGAACAGTTGGCTCGAAATAAGATCCAAATACGAACGCCAGCATCACTGAGGGGAATAATCGTAAGACGTAATGAACTCGAAAAGTTCGCGCTAACCCCCGTTATGCGTATGCGATATCACCACTATCCCGTCAACTTTCAAAAGAGTTCCGCCTGATTGACGTGCGGTGATCTATCACTCACTGGCTCACCTTTCAAAAGGGCCATTAGTTCACGTTTTTCAATTAAATTGAGCTGCAGTAACCGCAGAATTTGTTGCATGCTCTTAGTTGTACGTAATTGGAACTTAATAAAAGTGATGAGTAGATACATGCACATGGCTATCCAGATTTGGGTCATGACAGCATTCTTACTCGTACCAACAAATGATTTTATCTTGAAGCTTTGCTTTATCCATTTGAAAAATAACTCAAGCTGCCACCTCGCCTTGTAAATGTCTGCAATCGTTTTAGCTGGAAAATTTAAGTTGTTGGTTAAAAACACATACTTCTTTCCAGGTAGCTGGTCGCAATTGCCCCTTCGACACAGAGAAACAGGACATTTTTTTTGCCGTTTGCAGACAGGTAAATTTTATCGTTTGGTCACAATTTGATCCTCACTCTCTGCAACCAAACAGTGATCTATTACTCAATATTTGGCATTGGTTTTAAGGCGTGTGGCAAAGAAGATTCTCTTCCCTGATCGCAACAAACTCTAGCAGGTAACCGGCGTGATTCAATCCAACATGTAGCATTACAGCGTCCATGACAGCGGCCATAGTCTTGCGGAACTCAGCCTATGGGAAGGCTGATAATCAAAGGTCGATCATTGACGCATCAAGAGAGTATAACGTGTTCTTGAATTTAAAATCATGGTCCGACGCGCTAGACTGACAACGCTGTAGTAATTCCCCAAACAAGGCCTCGTACAGTACTGCGCACTTGTCTTCGTTGATTCGAGCTAGATTCGATCGAGAAAGTTTTGCGCTACCTAAATAATACAAACTGTGTGCCTGGGCCCACATGTTTTCAACAATATCCCGCAAACTGTCCCGTCCGGATAACTGCCCATCGCCATCGTGACAAACTGAAACCACCGGGAGACTGTTCGAAAGGATCGGCGGCTATGATGCTGTTTTTAGAGACGCTCGAATGCATTTCTCCGTAGTAGTTTAAGTCGTTGTGAAAACACAGCATTATTGTGACACATACAGTGAGTTTCAGGCTTTTTTTGGTTATTAACGGGACAGTAGTGATCCCATTTATTTATAATGCACACCCTCATGGGTTAGCGGAACTTTAAATTGTTGGAATTGGAGCTATTTGGAAAAAACTTGAGCATAGAAACTGATGAAACGGGTCTGCAGAGCCTGTATTGGGCCGATAAAATAGTCAGTAAAATTGATTTGTCAGGCATTACCGTCAGTGAAATAGTGCATAGGTTTAGCCTACAACAACTAGAACTAGGACAAGGACAAGGACAAGGACAAGGACAAGAATCAGAACAAAACATAGACATAAGCCTAAACCTTCAAATTAAAGATCAAACCGTGGCCTATCAATTATGGGTTGATCAACGACAGCAAGCATCGGGTGAATTTCAGTCCGATGAGTTTGCCGACTTGGTCAAACCTGAGGCTAAAAGAAGCTTTGTCGGCTTATTGGCACTAACGTTTAAGTTGTTTAAAAGCGTAAAGGTGATAAAAGTCGTTTTGGCAGGCACATCGGTTGCCGGTTATGCATGGTTATTTAGCATTGAATTTGCATTGGTGATTGTTGCTTGTCTGGTGGTTCATGAATACGGGCATGTGAAAGCCATGCAATATTTTGGTATCAAAACTAAAGGCATTTATCTCATCCCCTTTGTGGGTGGCTTGGCGGTGGCTGATGATAAGATCAATACGCGCTGGCAAGATGTGGTGATCTCAATTATGGGCCCCTGCTTTGGTTTGTTGATGTCGCTGGCGTGTTTAATGATTTACGCGGTAACTGATAGTGAGTTGTTTGCCGGCGCTGCCGTGCTTAGTGCATTACTAAACCTGTTCAATCTGCTGCCCATTTTGCCACTGGACGGTGGTCATGTTCTCAAGAGCATTAGCTTTTCTATGCGTTCATGGATAGGCTTATCTGTCTGTATGTCAGGTATTGCCTTAGGCGGGTGGGTGGCTTATACCTTTGGTTTGGCACTGTTAGTCTTCTTTTTGTTTATCGGTGCCATGGAGGTGATTTTCGAATGGCGCCAGAGACATCTGTCACATCTAATTCCTTTGGATACCTATGGCCAAGTTTTTTCTTCCGTGTGGTATATCTTGGTGGCAGCAGGACACATCTGGGTGGTCGTTAGTTTTGCTGATTCAGACAACCCTATACTGAGCTTACCAATGAAGATATTGGCGAGTTAATTTTTGCCGGTATCTTTCAGCGAACAACAGATAAATGGCAATAAATAGGGTCGAAGTAAAATTTACATATCGCATCACCGCAGCCCCGTTAATAACTAAAAAAGAGCCTAAAACTCACTATATTTGTTACAATATTTTTACGATAAAAGACCTTAAAAATAAGGACAATCAGGCTTTGAGTCACAACAAGGCTGTGTTTTCACAACGACTTGAACTACTACCGAGACATGAATTCGGGGGTCTCTAAAAACAGCATCATAGCCGCCGATCCTTTCGAACAGCCACCCGGTGGTTACAGTTTGTCACGATGGCGATGGGGCAGTTATCCGGACGGGACAGCTTGCAGGATATTGTTGAAAACATGTCGGCTCAGGCACACCGTTTGTATCATTTAGGTAGCGCACAACTCTCTCGATCCAATCTAGCTCGAATCAACGAAGACAAGCACGAAGTACTGTACGAGGCCTTGCTTGGGGAATTACTACAGCGTTGTCAGTCCTGCGCGCCGGACCATAACTTCAAATTCAAGAACACGTTATACCCTCTTGATGGCTCCACGATCGACCTTTGATTATCCGCCTTCCCATGGGCTGATTTCCGCAAGACTATGGCCGCTGTAAAGCTAAATGTGAGAAGCCCGTTTGCCCACACAAGAACCACAGTGTGTGGCCATTTTTAATCCAGCCGGACTTATTGCGCGCATAGTTTATCCATCGCGGAGATCAACCCAACAGTTTGTAAGCCAGCAGATCAGCACCATGACAGATTTAGACACTTCGACCACTTCAAATCATTCTTTTAATAGCCGACCGTAACCAGTGTTGACTTAGCGATGCAGTGGCGGTTCATACCGCTTTCTTATCTATCATCGTTGCATGTCAGTGACTAACGGTTTTTACCTATATTCGGCTTCGAGTGACTGGTTCCAGCGAGCCCGGATAAGTTCCAAGAAGACCTCAACGCCTATTCAGTCATACACCCACGGACGCCTATGTAAAGGTTCAGGTTTTGATGAGGTCGATACCGTTGACCTAATCACTGCCAACACAGCGGGCAGGTCGCCAGTATCTGTCGATGAATCTGCACCAACATTTGCAATAGATACGGCAATAATATTGAAGGATTTACTCGGTTACGATGATGAAATATTTGGCACACTATTGATTCCTGGCGCGCTGAAATAACACCGCACGGTACTTGGGCGAAGCAAAGCGTCTACAGTAGTAGAGAGGCACTAAAGCCTCAAACCATTATCCTAAAGATAGCTGAACAGACATAAACCAGAAAATCCTGGAGCACCCAGTACCGGCAAGCTGTTACCCCTGTGCTGCTACCACTGTATAGGGGGAAGAGTGGCCGTGTTTTCTACAACCACTCTTCCATATTCTCGTCGGTCACGTCGACTCGAGACGTAACGACTACTGAGGTGCAGGTCCCAAACTGGAACGTGTATCAATGTAACGTTTCGGCGTCGAGCCTACAAACTGGTTGCCGGTTTCGCCGCTAAAGTAACCCGCGATATCAACAATAATATCGCTCGGCAAATTGGTGTAAAAACACACATTACCCTGGTCACCAATCGGTGCAATCACGTTGTTAGCGACTACCCGCCCTGCGACAAAGTTCAGGTTTGACGCCAGGGGTCGCTCAGCTGAACATGGCCAAACAGTGGCGAATCCAGCGCCCTCAGGATTCACGATCGTGACGTTCAGGGCGGCAGCGGTAGCGCTCAAAGGTACCTGGGCGCTGTTGCCTGCGACAGTCAGAGTTTCACCTTGAATCGGCACGCTCAGTTGCCCGTCAGGTGTCAACTTGCCGAGCTGACCACCTGTGCCATCACGCGTATCGACTAATCGCCGAGGCGTCGCAGCCGTAAAGGCTCCACCCGGGAACCAACCCGCCAGATCTACCACCACATCGGTGGGCGCCAGAGAATAGATACACACTTCGCCATTGGCGCTAACCGGCGCAATCACACCATTAGGGACAACCTGCCCTGCCACAAAGTTCACATTTGAAGCTAATGGCCTTTCCACATCACAAGGGTAAACAGTGACAAAACCTGCCGCATCAGGGCTGACAACCGTCACGTTTAATGCGACAGCACCGACGTTAGCAGGAATCATTGTTGCCGTTCCATCTGCGGTATTGGCAGCAATATCTGCTACTTTCAGCACCAGTGCCTCGACTGGTGTGACCCGACTGGTCTCACGGGTATCTACCAGTCGTAGCGGTGTCGCACCGATAAATGCATCGCCCTCAAACCAACCGGCGACATCCACCACGAGATCAGTGTCTGCCTGTGAGAAGAAACACACCTTGCCATTACTGCCAATTGGCGCAATGACGCCATTGGGCACGACGTCGCCCGCCACATAGTTCAGATTCGAAGCAAGTGGTCTCGGTACACCACAGGGCCAGACGGTCATAAAACCGCTGGCGCCAGGCGTCACAGCCGTCACGTTAATAGAAGCAGCGGTGGCGGTGGCAGGTACTACCATCGCCAGTCCGTTTGGTGCGGTCACTGCTGTGCCTATTACGGGCAGCTCAATTACCTGACCACCAGCAATACGCACGGCGCCGGTGGAAGGTCCCACTGGCACTATCACGCTGCGGGTGACGGTCGAGATCAGGCCGCCACTGTCAGTTACGCTGTACTCCACTGTATAGGTACCGGGAACAGTAACGTTTATATCATCCATCGTGATCACACTAAGGGTCAGGTCACCATCTTCAGGGTCAAATGCCAGTGCACCGGGATCAAGATGACTAAATATTTGCCCACCCTCCAGAATGAATGTAGCGCCCCCTTCAATGGCTATCATGGGTGGAGTATTCGTCTCAGCGACAGACCGAGTAGCATCCAGTGGAAAGGCATCGTCTACATCTGGAACGCCATCGCCATCGTCGTCAACATCTGCATTATTGCCCGTGCCGTCACCATCAGTGTCAACGCTCTCGGCTGCATAGAGCGGGAAAGCATCACTTGTATCGTCTACGCCATCACCATCACTGTCAGTATCAGTGCTGTTAGGCTCTCCGTCACCGTCTGTATCCGGGTCTGTCCCAATTCGAGTAAAGATCGCCACGCCATCATCAGCGAACGCAGATAGCGTATCGTTAGCAACAGTAACCAGATCTACGCCACTGTGTGACAAACCAAACTCACCGTTTGTGTCTGTCGTGATAGAGAACATAAAAGCATCGTTCTGCGAATCCCAACTAAAAGTACCAACTTCGATACCAGCCTGACCGCAGTTGCAATCCTCCTCACTGTCATTACCGTGCAACAGCATAAACCTGTCATCAGAGAGAAAGGCTATTGAAATCATCTCATCATCCAACAAGCCATCAAATGTCCAGCCTCCTGCGATGCTATCGCTATCAACACGGGTCAGTGTGGGGCCATCGGTAATCATCAGTGAATCACCCTGTACGCTCATACCCAGACTACTCCCCAGCACATCACCCAGACCCCATTCACCATTTGTATCGAGAAAAACACTTGTTATACCAAGTTCGGCACCATCAAAGGTATAGGTGCCTATCTCAAGTCCATCCTGGCCACTTGGGTCACTGACGCTATCGCCGTCCTGGCCCATCATGTATTGGCCATTCGGCAAGAACATCAGTACAACCGGACCACCCGCCGCACCCACACCAGGGGTCTCATCAAAGAACCAGGTGCCAAAGATCTCTGCCCCGATGATTTCAGAACGTGTGGGATCGAGAGGATACACATCTCTATTGTCACCAACCCCATCGCCATCACTGTCCAACTGCTCGCTAGCATCCAGCGGGAATGCATCTTCATAGTCTCTGAAGCCGTCGTCATCGTCATCAAGATCAGCAGCGTCAACGTCACCATCATTGTCAGAATCGATCAATAGATCGACAT
>JBLHWY010000102.1:0-23060 GCA_047629195.1 Candidatus Azotimanducaceae bacterium | reverse complement strand
CTGCATTTCATTCAGGAAGATTCACCTGTTGAAATCGGCCAGGCTGTGGCCAATTGGCTAAAAACTATCTAATCCAACTCGTACCCAAAAAAAGGATTTATACAATGTCAGATACACCGGTTTACATGATTGCCAACCTCGTCACTCACGACAAAGATGAATATCTCAAATATGAGAAAGGATTCTTTCCACTACTGAAAAAACATGGCGGTTCGTTCCTCACCTTTGACGATAACATCAAGCATATGGAGGGCACCGAGCCAAGACCTGGCCGCATCGTCATGTTTCAATTTCCCTCGGAAACCGCCGCCGACACCTGGTTCAACGACCCAGAATACCAGGCCCTGGCCGAGCACCGCAGGGCCGGCGCTGAACTAAAATCTCTGACTATGGTGCACAGCATACCGTCGCGGTAAATATGCATTTTTATGGTGTTTCCATCATGCTGACTGGTTGATTTCTGCAGCTATAGCCACCGCTACCCCACTTCAACACACTCCACCCGAAAGCGCCCTACTCTTCGACCCGCAACTACGTCGACGCAGCTAAGCCGACATCCACGTCCCATACATTTGACCCAAATACGCCGACCCAGATTGAATCAATCAAACACCGTATCGGGAAACTATTGCCAAAGATGACTTGAGCTGGGAAATCAGCTTAGCTGTCACTAAAGCTATTTGATATGATGCGACCTTGCTTTTGAGTAGCCGAGTCCGTTGATTTTCAAGAATCTTACATTTCAAGTTTTTACAGCGGCACTTTTGGGTGTCTGCTGTGCCAGTCTGATCGATGCGCCCGTTGCAGCGGATAGTTTGCTGGCGGAAACCATTTTATTGATCAAATCAACATTCTTGTCCGCACTCCGAATGTTGATTGCGCCGATGATTTTCTTTTCATTAATTGGCGGCATTATTAGTATTGGCGATGTACTGCGCCTTAGAACGCTCGGTGCAATTACCGTGTTGTACTACCTCGGAACAACCTTTCTCGCCATTTTACTGGCTTTGTTCGCTGTCTTCTTCATTCACCCTTGGACCAACTATCCTCCCAGTATTGAAATCGTCAATGCAGTTCCCGTCGGACGGATGATTGATCCTGGCAGCGATTCGATCGTGATGGTGCTGCAACAAATCTTGAGCCTGGCACTGACAAACCCACTTTCAGCGCTGGTCGAGCTTAATATTTTAGGTATCGTCGCCAATGCCTTTCTGATCGGCGTCGCAATGGTCATCGTATTACCAGCCAAAAGCCCCCTCTTCGACGTCGTCATCCATATCAATCAGGTCATCTTCAAGATCCTCGGTTGGGTGATCAAGTTTCTGCCGATTGGTATTTTTGCGATCATCTTCGACTTCACCTTACAGCTCTCGGGTGGTGAAGGTCATTCTTCAAATTTTCTAACCCAGCTTTTTCAATTCGCGCTGTTGGTCTCTGGAATTACTCTGATTCATGGTTTTATAGTGCTACCGCTGATAGCCTGGCTCACAACAGGGATAAAACCTATCGCGCTTTTTCAAAAGATAGCCCGGCCAATGATTGTCGCTTTTAGTACTTCTTCAAGCGCCGCCACGCTTCCAGTCTCAATGAGGACCTGTGAAGAAGACCTTGGCGTAAGTAAGTCGGTCACTAGCTTTGTAC
This sequence comes from Candidatus Azotimanducaceae bacterium, assembly GCA_047629195.1. GTDB lineage: Bacteria > Pseudomonadota > Gammaproteobacteria > Pseudomonadales > Azotimanducaceae > UBA4582. The sequence continues at coordinate 21,419 of JBLHWY010000102.1, read as the reverse complement.
TGCCTCTGGGAGCAACAATGAACATGGATGGCACCGCACTGTTTGAAGCGATGGCAGCTGTATTCTTGGCCTATCTGTACGGGATCGAGTTGAGCAACATTGCGTTGATCACCATATTCTTGATGTCTATGGTGGCATCGATAGGCGCGCCTGGTATGCCTTCGGCATCAATGTCAGGTATGCAGATGGTGCTACTCGCCGTGGGCATACCCTTGGAGGCGATCGCCATATTATTGGTAATCGAACGCCCGCTCGATACTATACGTACTGCGATCAACGTTGAGGGCGACATTATTGGCACCCTCGTTGTAAACAGATATACCGGCGGTGGGGCTTATGCCTCGGCGAACGACCACTCTACTGGATAGTCCACCATAACGTGCAGACAAGCGCTCCCTTGTGACCGCGATGTCGTCGCTGTTGCACCCAAAACTTATCACATAGCGCAAGTCACTCTCGCAAAGAGAACGCTACACGGCGGCTATGTAAACCCTCCGATCATCATGTTGTATTTGCAGTCGCCAATGGTTATTCGCGTTCTCAAACGGACCTAGCGACGTTGGAGAAGCAAGATTACCCCGTCGCTTCCAATTCCTTGAGGCGCGACTCCATGATATCGTTGAGAGAATCTCTGATATCCGGGTTAGCTACAAGCAACGCTTGGAAATCCTTGACACTTAGCACCATAAGTTGGCATTGACTGACGCTGGTCACATTGGCCGTTCGCAAGCAGTCTTTCAGTAACGCAATTTCGCCGAAAAAGTCACCAGCACCTACTCGCACCGTACCTGTAGGTAGCTCCACCTCGACTTCACCAATGGATATAAAGTAAATCGCATTGGCACGCTCCCCCTTTGTAATGATGCGAAACTCGGCGGGTACACGCTCGAGTTCTAGCAGTTCGGCAATGTTGGAAATTTTATGCGCATCAAGAAAAGCAAAAAACGGCACGCGCGCGACCATTTTCCAAGTCGCAATAAACTCTCGTTTGCGGATTTCGTTGGCGAACCCCGTAGCTAGGATGCCAGCCGGGAGCGCAAACATGCAGACGCCGAGCACCATGACAAAAGATCCAAAAATCCTACCACTTAGGGTAATTGGATAAACGTCACCATATCCAACGGTGGTTAGTGTCGCAAGCCCCCACCACATAGCAGCCGGAATACTGCCGAATGCCACTGGCTGGGCTTCTTTTTCGAGCAGGTAAATAACGCTCGATGAAAAAACCAACATGATCAAAACGATCATCAATGCCGCTAGGAACGCCCTGCGCTGTAAATAAAGCGCGGAACCAAGGGTATGCATTGCATTGAAAAAACGGGTTAACTTCAGGAGCCTGAACAGACGGAACACCCGCATGAATCTAAGATCAACGCCGATGAAGAAACTGAGATAAAAAGGCAGGATCGCTACAAGGTCAATCAACGACATTGGTGTTACGACGTATTTCAGACGGCCACTAACAGGGTGCTGGAACCTTGAGTTAGGGCTCTCGACCACCGTCCAGATTCGCAACAGATACTCGGCGGAAAATACGGCCACAGAAAACAATTCGAATGCGTAAAAAAAACCGGGGTAAGCGATTGCCACCTGCTCGACGGTCTCAATCACGGCCGCTGCTACATTCGTCAGGATTAAGACGATAAGAAAACGGTCGAACCAGACCCCCAACGTATTTCCTGGCTGATTAGAATCAACGAGTTCGTACAGTCGCGCTCTCATGGTCAGCGCCATGTTCTGTCTTCCAATGTGGTTCTCGGCACAGTTAAAATCTCTCCAGGCAGTCACGAAAGTCACACTTTCAGCAGTAACCCATGTTATATGTTTCAGCGATGTTCGTGCAAACCACTATGAAGATAATGCTGTGCTTCATATGTCATTCAAAGCGGGTCTCAGCCAACTATGCCACCATCCCCTGGTAACAAAACAACCTTCACGCACTTCCCAGCATGTTGATCAGCAATCGCCTGATTAATTTCACTTAAAGGGTAAGTCTTAATTAGCTTGTCGAAAGGTAGACGACCCGCGCGATAGTGCTCAATCAGTTCTGGAATAAATTCATCGGGATTACTGTCACCCTCTATTATTCCCCTGACGGATTGGCCGAAGGTCATCAGCGTCGAAAGATCGCCGGGTACGGGCGTACCGGGTGGTGAGATCCCAACGACACCCAGTGTGCCCATAGATCCCAGACACCCCATCACTGATTGAAGTACTTCAGGTATCCCCGCAGTGTCGAAAGCATAATCTAGTCCCATAGGTACAATTGCCCGAACGGCTGTCACAAGATCACCTGCCTCGACGGGGTCAAGCACGTGGGTGGCGCCAAATTCCAACGCAAGCTCACGCCGACTAGGCTGTGGTTCCATAAGGATAATCGTTTCACACTGCTGAATCTTTGCACCCATGACAGCAGAAAGCCCAACGGGACCACCGCCGATGATCAAAATGCTGGAACCGGCTTTTGCCGCGAGCGATCGCATCACACCACCGGCACCGGTTTGAATACCGCATCCCAGCGGCCCCGCAATTTCGAGGGGAATGTCTTCATCAACAATCACAACATTCTGTTCATAGGTTAATGCATGAGTTGCAAACGAAGACTGACCAAAAAAGTTGGAGCTGACAGCACCTTCAGCATTGCTGAGCGCTTTTGATCCGTCTGCCCTGCTGCCGATGTAATTTAACATTGGCATGGTTCTGCAGTAAGCCGCATCACCATTTGCACACCGATCACAATCACCACAGGCACGAAAGGTCATGGTAACCCGGTCACCTGATTTAACCTTTGTCACGTTCTTGCCAACTGCCTCGACGACGCCTGAACCTTCATGCCCAAACACAGCAGGAAATGGGTAAGCGTCTTCTCTTCCTGCGAATACCAGGTCTGTGTGACACAACCCTACGCCAACAACACGAACGAGAATCTCATCATCTCTGGGTGCTTCAAGTTCAACTTCTTCTATCACGAAGGCAGGTTGCCCCGAATACTTGACTGCGGCGGAAATTTTCATCTAGCTATCCTTATTAATGACTAAACCACCTTACTGTGTTCTTACCGTTCCATAAACACTTGAACGCCCTGCCCTTAAATGACAGTACCAAAGACAGGACTTATCATCTGGTGCTTAGTTGTCGTACACTTGGTTGATTTTTATAAGAGTAGAAATTATGTCAACTACACCCCTTGGCGTTACCTTCGGCAGTCTCGGCGTACTAGGCCCTAAAGCCGCGACCGACATCGCAGCGAGTGCGCAGAATCTTGGATACCAATCCTTCTGGACCGTCGAGGCTAACGGCACCGACGCCATGACCTTGCTGGGTGCTGTCGCAGCAGCGGCGCCTGGCCTTGCACTCGGCACCGGCATTATACCTGTGCAGATCCGCACCCCACCGCTGACGGCCATGACTGCAGCGACACTACAGGCACTCAATCCGGAAGCTGATGTATTGCTTGGGCTAGGTGTCTCTGCACCAGGAATTTTGAAGCAACATGGAATCGAGGCCACCGATAAACCCATCGGTTTGATGCGCGAATACGTTGCGTTACTGCGAGAATGCCTTTCGGGTGAGTCTGTCACCTTTGAAGGAGACTACTTTCAAGTCAAGCGGTTCCGCCTTGGCATACGTCCGAGTGAACGCAAGCCTAAGATCATCCTCGCCGCGCTGAACCCACAGATGTTAAAGCTCGCCGGTGAAATTGCAGATGGCGTGCTGCTCAACTATATACCCGCTTCCCATGTCGGCCCATCAATCGAACAAGTGCGTAAAGGTGGTGACGCGACTATTTATGCCTATGTCCATGCCGCGGTTGGCGAGCTTGAACGCAGTGCTAAATCTGCACGCCGGGATCTCTTTAACTACGCCATGGCTGACGGCTATGCGCGCATGTTTCGACAGGCAGGATTTACTGAAGAAATTGACGAGCTTCGCGCAAGACACGCTGAAAAGGATCGTGACGGTGCGCTTGCGGCCATCTCAGAACGAATGATCCAGGCTATCAACTTTATTGGTTCTGAAGCGGAGGTCACCGATTTTGTTAAGACTTATGTCAATGCCGGTGTTCAACATCCAATCCTCATGCCCATGCCATGGGGAGAAGATCGTCGGGCGGTTACAGATGCCACGATGAGAGCCGCCATCGAGGCGGTCAAATGAAAAAAGATAAATCAAAACCCTCTGGTTGGAACGACCGCTACGATGGGGATGACTACTTCTTTGGCACAGAACCTAATGACTTTCTTAAGTCCGTCGCTGGTGAGATTCCGTGTAACGCCAAGGTTCTGTGTCTGGCGGACGGTGAAGGTCGAAATGGCGTCTATCTTGCGCAACTCGGCCATCAAGTTACCAGTGTTGATATGTCCAACATAGGTCTTGAGAAAGCTGAAAAGCTTGCAACAGTAAATAACGTTTCAATAGCGACGATTCAGGCAGATCTCTCAGAATATGACTTAGGTGAAGCGCAATGGGACTGTGTTGTGTCGATCTTCTTTCATATTCCACCCAAACTGCAACAGATCATCTATCCCAGAATCATCAGGTCTCTGAAGCCAGGAGGCTTGCTGATCTTGGAGTCCTACACACCGGAACAACTCAAATTCGGCACCGGTGGGCCACCGAGCGCAGAGCTAATGCTGACGTTGGAACTCGCTAAGTATGCCTTCGGTGAGTTGGAGTTTCTGCATGCAGAAAAGCTGGAGCGGGATGTTATAGAAGGTGTTGGCCATACTGGGCATGCAGCAGTATTTCAACTGTTAGCGCGGAAATCAGAGAGCCCATGACGTTTCGGGGCTGTTTACGCTGTCCCTCGCACTCGTCCCCAACCAAAATACACAAAATACAAGCCACCCACGTTCCATCTATTTCCCACACCTATTCAGGTCAATTTCCTACACTGAAGATAAGGAAAGTAAATCAACGATTCACCAATCAGGCCAAGTAGTCACATTGAGCCAGATTAACCGCGCTGTTGTTGAATTGGATGAAGCGCACCAGGTGATGCCTTGGCCATGGGACTAATGCAGCAAGCTTCGCTATAAAGTCTATGGCTGAAAAGAGTACGTGGGTGGTACCACCTCGTTCAGTACCACCTCGTTCCTATAATCAATAAATTTGTAATTAGTTAAGATTGATAATAAAGGAAACGAGTTATGGTAAAATGGAATGACAGTGTACTCAAACGCAGGTCAATAGCGGTCGTCCTGTGGTTCCATTGTATGTTGCCCTATCTATTTTCTGTAGGAAACTTGGAGTCGTAACACCGACATCCGATAGTTGAAAGAGCACTGGATAAAAAGACTTTGATCCCACATTATTGGTGGAACAACTTAATCCCTGTCCAGTTTCAGAAACCAGGTGGGTATCAAAGACACCAACATTATGATCGCAATGATTATAAACCCTTCCCGGAAAGCCAAGCTTAAACTTACCTGATAGATCGTACCGGCAAGATAGCCATAGGTCATATCAGATTGCAGTAAGTAACCCAGACGTTGACCGAAGATCATATCCTGTAAGTTCTGTAACAGTTCTAAAGTGGCTGGCGCAGAGACCTGTGTTGCCGTGATCGCCTGGGCGTGCTCTGCCGTTCTTTGCGTCAGGTAAATTGATAGAGCATTAACGCCAATGGCACCGCCCAACTGTCGTAAAAAGGAAACAATTCCCGACCCCTGACTCAACAAGCTAAGCGGCAATGCAGTCAGTGAAGCAGCATTCAAGCTCGGAAAAATCAATGCTAATCCCACTCGTCCGATAATCGCCCAATGTACCATTTGTAAATACGGCGTGTTTACATCAACGTAACGCATGAGCCAGCTTGAAATTGCGAATAGTATTAAACCGGCAGCAATTACAATCCTTGGCTGGATCCGATCACTCAGTGCCCCGCCAATTGGAAATATCGCAGCCATTGCCAAGCCAGCTGGAACCATCAGCAAACCGGATTCAGTTGGCGAAATGCCTTGCAGGGTCTGCAAAAACAATGGAATGAGAAAAGTCGATCCATAAAGCCCTACGCCGACAACAACGCTTACTACCGCAGCAGCTGAAAATTGTTTGTAGGTGAACACTTTCAAATCGAGCATTGGGTGTTTCGCATGGAATTGCCACCACAGGAATATGACCAGACAAAAGAATGCTATCGCAAAGAGTCCGACAATATACTCAGATTGCCAGCCTTCTCGCTGGCCATTAGACAACGCCTCTAGAAACGAGACTAGACACAGCGACGAGAGAATAATGCCGGGCCAATCAAAAGGTGGGACAGTTCCGCCTGTCTCTCGTTTAGGCATAAACAACAATGCCAGCGGTATGCTTATAATGGCAAAGGGAACTGCAAGGAAAAAGACATACCGCCAGCTATAGCTGTCAATAAGGAAGCCACCGAGTGCTGGCCCCAATGCCGGTGCTAGCACCTGACCCACACCAAAGATTCCCATTGCCAGACCACGCCGATTTACCGGGAATATTTGATAGGTGATCACCATCGCCATCGAACCCAGTAGTCCTGATGCGGCACCCTGCACCACTCGGGAGAATATGAGCACTTCCGGAGACATGGCGGTACCACCTACCACAGAACCCGCCAAAAAAATAAGCATCGAGAATACGTAAACATTACGCATGCCGAATGCTGTTAATGACCACGCCGTTAACAACATGGTAATCGCCCCGGCTGCCAAAAAACCTGTTGACAGCCATTGAGCCTGATCCTGACCAATACCGAAGGCACCCATAACCTCAGGAATGGCCACATTGATGATTGTGCCTGTTAGTAATGTGGCAAAGGCACCCAGCAGGGAAGTACAGACTGCAAACCAGACATAGGCAGGGCCGTAGAGCTCAAACATAGCGAGCACTGCTGGAGATGCCACAACACCCTCAGGCACCCTGCCGGATGACTCATCTGCGGGTTGCATACTTAACGTGTGTCTATCTTTAACTCGACCATCATGCCGGGTTTTAGTGGTTGCTGTTGCTGCTGTTCCTGTTGCTCATCAATGCGTATTTTTACTTCCAGCCTTTGGGTGGTCTTGGTGAAATTCCCGCTTGGGTTGGGGCTCGGTAGTAGCGCAAACGAGCTGGTGGCAGCATTTCCAATTTCTCCCACTTTAGCGGTGATCAAGCTATCAGGGTATGCATCTACACTTACCTCAACCCGCGCACCCTCGTGCAGCTTACGAATATTGGTTTCTTTGATATTGGCCTTAATCCAGATATTACTTGGATCGTGCATCATCAGTATTCGCTGACCCGGGTAGACGTACTCTCCTGAATTCGCGAAGGTTTCATCAACGACCCCATCTCTCGGGCTCTTAATTTGATAATCTGTCAGAGTATTCTGAAGCCTTGTTCTATTCGCTTCCAGCTCTAGTTGTTGGCTGCGGATGATTCCCAGTTCATGTTGCAAGACCTTCAGTTCATCCGTTCTAATCTCTGCTGCCGTTAGCTCGGCTGCAGCCGTCGCAACTCTAGCCTTGCTAACTTGGAGCGCTTGAACCGCCATATCGCTACTGGTTTTGGTAGATTCCCAGCTTCCCTCCGGTATCATGTTTTGTTTGAGTAATGAATTTGCCCGAATCAGATCTTTATCCGCTTGCCTACCCAATACTGTGGCTTCTGACATTTCAATTTCTGCGGTTTCGTGCCTAGAACGCGATACCGCTATAGCAGAATCTATTTGCCTGACTCTGAGTGCGAATTCACTCTGTAATCGCTGATAATCCAGTTCGGAAGTATGCAAGTTCGCCTCAAGCTCTACCATCTGCAGGTCTGCATCACGAGTGTCTATGGCCACCAATACTTCACCCTTTTTGACTTGTTGGCCCTCTTTGACTCTGAAATCTATAAGCAATCCTGGTAACCGACTACTGACGCTAACCAACGTAGATGATACTCGTGCATCGGTAACATAAAGATACTGCGTTCGATCATAAAACCACCAGGCCAGCCAGGCTGAAGCCAACAACAATGAACCAATGGCTATTACGTTAACCGGAGTAAAGATCCTGGTTTCTACTTCTTCCATTCATCACCTCCTATTTCTCTACTTTTGGCGATGATTTTTTTCAGCACTCCTATGCAAATTTCCAGCTCATCCTGCTTAATATCACTCAAGACGCTCTGGTGGACTTCTTTAGCGGTTACATGCAAAGCCTTTAATTGTTCTCTCGATGCGTCAGTTAGATGAATGTTTTTACTGCGTCGATCCTCAGTAGAAGCCTTACGTTCTATGAGGTTCTGCATTTCCAGTTTGTCCAACAAACGTACCAGGCTTGGTCCTTCTATGCCCATCGCCCTGGCCAGTTCTTTTTGTTGAACACCATCGCCTTCCTGCTCCAGATAAAACAGCGTTCGCCAACTTGCATCAGTCACACCAAAAGGTTTGAAATGATCGTCTAGGGCAAAGCGGATACGGTTACGAGCATTAAAAAGAGCACTCACAAATTCCTGTTTCATATCTTGCATATTTAGATAGCTTGCTACTTATTCGAATGCTAATTATATGCTTACTACCGTTACTTGAGTCAAGCTGTTGCCAATCCCTATTTTCAAACTTTAGATCACCACAGAAGGAGAAGATGATCTACTGCTCTCTCAAAAGATTGAAGAACGGGTATGCCAGGAACATCAACAGGTATTAGGATTTTTGGAAAGCTCTGCCAGAGTCGCGTTAAGACAATGGGTATTGGGGAGGTAAAATACCGCGGGGTGTGCGGCTAAAATTGAGATACTTATTTGGCCCAGAGTCCTCACGTTCAGCCAAAGCCAATACTGAACGACGAGCATGCTCAATTTCATATTGGCCACGGGTGACAACGCGCCGTGCAGATAGTCCACCACTGCTTTGCGGTGTAGCCCCTGCTTACTCAAAACCCAAAAAGTTAACCACTTCGTCAACCGGACGGCGCTCAGACACCACTTTATTCGCGGCAAAGGTTTCATCCGGATAACCCATGGCAACACAACTCATGATGACCTGATTATCAGGTATCTGCGCGTGTTCACGAACAACGGGAGACTGCGCAATACCCTGACCGTTAATGACACAGCCAACACCTTTGGCCCAGGCCGCGTTAACCAAACAATTCACAACCGCACCACAATCAAATATAGCAATGTCGTTTTCAACCAGATCTTTGTCAAACGTGATGACAATAGAGACCGGAGCATCAAACTGACGAAACCCGCGCAGCACCCAATCGAGACGTCGTGCTTTGTCGGACCATTCAATACCCATACTTTCAAACAGTTGTCCGGCAACACGTTTCTGCCGTTCTCGATGTGGGCCTTCGTAGGCGCCGTGCATCCTGATTTCGCGTGACGTTTTCACGCCAGCCAGGTTGCGTTCCGTGTTACCTTTGCGAATCTTCTCAAGATCCTCGCCAGCAATGGCGTGAAAGTACCAGGGTTGCGTATTCATCGACGAAGGCGCGCGTGTCGCCAATGTGACAATCTCCCGGATCACATCTTTAGGAACGGGGTCTGACTTGAAACCACGTGTGCTTCGTCTTCCTAATACAACTTCATCAAAATCCATGCTGGTACCTACCTATAAATTGTCGGTTTGTTCAAACTAGTGTCTATCCAAAAACTAAACATCTCCGTGGTTACTTGCAGATGATAACAAAGGCCTGGAGAAACATCTGACTTATGCCGACGTCGCACGCCAAGCCTCGAAACTAAGCTCACTACTAAAACGTGAAGGGCTGAAGCAAGGCGATCGTGTCATTGTAATGTTGCCACGCCTCCAAGAGTGGCAGCTTGTCATGGTGGCAGTCCTGCGGATGGGGGCAGTGCCGATTCCTTGTATCACCATGCTAACGCCGTCTGACCTGGCATACTGGGCAACCCATGCTGGAACCAGCATTCTGTTTAGCCCCTGGAGCCGCGGCTGTTCAGTGTTGATTTACAATACTCCGTTTGAACCATCTAGAATCAAAGCGCGTACTTGTTGCGGGTGGCTCAAGTGGTATTGGCTTAGGGATCGCGAGAACTTTGCTTGCAGCAGGTGCGCAGTTGAGTGTCACGGAAACACGTGAGTCTTGGTCTGACTATGAAGAATCGGCAAAGTCCGAAGGTATCGACTACCAACATCTCAAGGTGCGTTATGGCGACGCAATCGCAGCCTCTCCGCACAATTCGAGACACTAGACATCCTTGTGTGCAGCGTTGGCATTGTTGCCTATGGTGGCAAAGAATTCGACCCGGACACGTTCCGAGAATGAGGCTGCTTTTGCCGAAACCCTGAAGCCCATCCCTACGAGACGTTGGGGTGAACCAGATGAAGGGGGCATGTCTGCCCTGTTTCTCTCATCGCCGATGGCTTGCTATATTGCCGGGCAGATGTTGCTGGTTGATGGTGGCATTACTCTTATGTGAAGGGCCTTGATGTAGAAAATCTTAATGGAGACAGAAAAATAAAAACAGATGATTTGTCGGAAGTCAGAGAAGACTAACAGCTCGACTGGCTGACACTAGAAAACTGGCTCAAAGATCACATTCCCCATCTCGAGGGACCCATGCAGGTGGCACAGTTTACGGTGGCCATGCCGATCTGACCTATTACGTGAGCTTCGGTCAACAGCAATTTGTCGTTAGGCGTCCACCAAAAGGCGACATCGCGCCGGGTGCACATGACATGAAGCGAGTATGAATTCTGTGATGATACCAGCGTGATTGGCGCACCCTTTATTGTTGTGGAACGTAGGCAAGGCATCGTGGTCCGATCACATATCCCCCAGCCACTGTTAAAACATGCAGATATTGAGCAGCGAATCAGCTGTGCCTTGATTGACGCGATGGCCGAAATGCATGCAATCGACCCAGATACGGTGGGACTCTCGCGGCTGGGAAAACCGGACGGGTTTGTCAGTCGCCAATTGTCAGGTTGGCACCATCGATGACATCTGGTGAAAAAAAGGATTCAACTCGCTTTGACGAAGTACACCTACAACTTATGGACCAGCAACCCGAGTCTATTACTTCCTGCATTGTTCACAACGATTTAAAATTAGATAACTGCATGTTTGATCCTGAAGACCCAGATCGCGTGCAGTCCAATTTTGACTGGGATATGGCCACGCTGGGTGATCCGCTAATAGAACTCGGTACTTTGCTGGGATACTGGCGCGAGCAAAATGATGAATTTAATCGCGCACCAACAATTGATCTCGACATGTCAGTCTTCCCACACCGAAGTGCATTGGTAGAACGCTATGCGCAATCCTGTATCGACGTGTCTAAAATCGACTGGTACGAGGCATTTGCCCTTTGGAAGCACGCCGCTGTACTGCAACAGCTATATTCAAGATTCGAATCTGGGGGAAGCAAGGATGAACGATTTAGCCGGTTAAAGGAAATCGCTGGCGCCCAATTATTAACGGCGCATAATGCCTAACTATTCTATATGACGATCTATGAGACAGCTTCTGGAACGACTTACAACAAAGGAAATTAGCGTGACAAATATCAACAGTTTCAAGAGTTTGAAGCGCGCACCTGCTTATGTCCTTGCGGAAGAAGCGATCCGAGGTATGATTCTTGACGGAACTTTAGCGAGAGGCGATCTGCTGCCAGTAGAATATGATTTAGCTGAGCAGCTTGGTGTCACGCGACCAACAGTAAGAGAAGCCCTTTGAAAGCTGGAGAGTACTGGGTTGGCTGAAAGAGACCCAAGACGGCGACTTCAGGTTATCGCGCCTTCTTCAGATATCACATCGCAAGCGACGCATCAGGCGATTGTATTGCACTGTGACGCTGGAACCTACTGCCACTGCACTAGCGGCAGAAAGGATCGATAGCACCCTACTGGCAAAGCTTGAACAAAATCTCCTACTGACAGACGCTGGTCTCGATAAGCCAGACGAACTCGTCGATGCCGACATTGAATTCCACGAGTTAATCACTATGGCAACAGGAAACCATGCTTTGTTTCTAGCGTGTGAGCGTCTAGGTGAATTTCTCTTTACTGCCTACGGCACAATCGTTGAAAAACTTGGGGCCGGTCTCCGCTTGCTCGAAGCACATACGAAAATATTCGAAGCAATTAAAGCCGGTGACGCCGATACCGCGCGCGAGTGGATGCAAAAAAATTTCAGGGACTTTCTCCGAGGCTGCGAGCTTGCTGGCATTCCAGTTGATGAACCCATTCGCAACGTAAACGTCGCGATGAACATCACCAGCAAGCGTGAGCTAAAAAGTTAGTCCGCGTTTATTAGACCGTTAGCCGTTAAAACGTTTTATGACCATCTTGCCCAGTGCCATCATATGCACCTGGTCAGGACCATCTGCCTGGCGACACCACCTTGCATAATTGAAGGCTTCAGCCATAGGATAGTCCGCAGTTAAGCCACCGGCTCCGTGAATCTGCATGCAGCGATCAATCACTGTCTGCGCCATCAGAGGAACAGTAATCTTTGAGGCTGCAATCAAATCGCGAGAATCTTTTGCGCCAACTTCATCCATCTTTCTTGCCGTTTTAAGGGTTAGCAGCCTCGACTGTTCGATTTCGCTGAATGACTTAGCAATGTCCTCAAGAACAGATTGGTGGTCCGCTAACTGTCTGCCGAATGTTTCCCGGCTAACCGCTCTTCGGCATGCAAACTCTAACGCTCTCTGCGCAGAGCCGATCAAACGCATACAGTGGTGGATCCGGCCTGGCCCGAGTCGACCTTGAGAGATTTCAAACCCGCGCCCTTCTCCCAACAGGATATTCTCTTTCGGAACGCGTACGTCATCGAAATGAACTTCAGCATGACCCAACGGTGCATCATCATAACCAAGCGTCGTAAGTGACCTGACGACTGTCACACCGGGCGTGTGTTTTGGCACTAATATCTGGCTTTGCTGCAGATGGCGATTCGGGTTGTCCGCGTCAGACTTACCCATAACAATAAATATTTTCGTACGCTCATAGGGCGCATTGGTGATGAACCATTTTTTGCCATTGATCACATAATCGTTACCATCTTGAATGATGGAAGTACGTACGTTAGTGGCGTCACTTGACGCAACATCTGGTTCCGTCATGCAATAGGATGAACGAATTTCACCGCTGAGCAAGGGCTCGAGCCACTCAGCCTTTTGGGCTTCGGTACCGTATTTCATGAACACTTCCATGTTGCCAGTATCCGGCGCATTACAATTGAACACTTCCGGCGCCCAGAGCACCCTACCCATCATCTCGGCCAGTGCGCAATAATCTTCGTTGCTGAGTCCACCATGATTCTTAGGCATCCAGAGATTCCACATCCCCAGCTCTCTAGCTTTTGCTTTTAACTCTTCCATCAAGGGGACGGTAGAGAATCGATTTTCAAGACTGTTCAGCTGTTCCTGATAGCGCTCTTCATTTGGATAGATGTATTCATCCATAAATGATTGGAGTTGATTAATGAGCTGTTCCACAGGCGGCAAATCAGTAGATGTTTGGGTCATTGTTCTTATTTCCTTAATGTTTAATCGTTCTATTTGAATTTATGTTTTTTAATCTAGAAAGCCGCTTCAGAATATCTACTACCTTGTCTGCAGTATGAATGGGTTCGGGGTTCACGCGCATTATCGAGGCTTGCCTCACAAGTACGCTATTGGCACCAATTACCTCACTGATCGACTGTTGCTGTTTCGATGTCGATTTTCGACTAAGAACCATAACTCGCGGTGGCAGTATACAACTCGTATGACCATGGGGACCACCTGCGGCGGCACAGAGTAGACGGCAATTCCGTGACTCGCGCCATAGAGTACACGATTCAAGCACGCACAAGCTAAGGCAGTTGCCATTACCAACGGTCAATATCAAGGCAGCTTCAAGTATTCATAAACTGAAGGTTTCTGTTTTTCTCTCAATCTTTAAACGCGCAAACTGCAGCATCCGTCGATGAACATTACCAAGATCAATAAAATGATGTTTAAGAGCCGCGAAAAGGTGGGCTGAAAAAAGAATGCATTCCTTCACTGCAATCACGTTATGGCCTGCTGATCCGAGCCATCAAACCCTAATCACGCAAATTCGTTGAGCACAGCGGCCAGAACGGCGATCTTAGTGTCGATAGATCGTTCTTGTTCACAACGAGGCGCTCGAGCCGTCATCTTTGTCTCAATGTTACAAATCTAAATTTTACTCCAACCCCGTTTATCTATAAATTGGACAGCAAGCAGTGATTAAATAATTGAGGGCAGATAAGAATATGAGACATTTAGTTCGAAGCAGTTGGTTCATAGCTACAGCGTGTTCGTTATTGATGTTACAGGGTTGCGCGACTGAATCCGCAAAACCTCTGGCGCAAAAGGTTCATGCGGGCGAGACACTCGCCGTCATCGTTCCAGGCGGGGGCAATTATAGTAGAACGATATCAACAGACTCTGAGCAGACACAGATATTCTTCGATCAAGGTCTTAGATTTGCTTGGGGATTCTTCTTTCCAGAATCAATCGCATCCTACCAGCAGGCTGCACTGGCAGACCCAACACACCCAATGCCCTATTGGGGTATGGCGCATGCCATGGGACCAAATCCTAATAGTCGTTACGCGCGTATGCCCGATGACCCGAAAGGGGCAGGTCTCAAGGCGATCACAAAAGCGAAGGCCTTGATCTCTCGTGCGAATCCGCTAGAGGCTCAGTTAATCAATGCGCTCTATGTCCTGTACGACAAGCAGAGTATTGCCGATGACGATGACAGAGACAGCGCGTATCTTGCTGCTATGAGGAAAATAAACCAACAACATCCAGATGATTCCGATATTGCAGCACTTTACGCTGCTGCTTATATGTCGATTGCACGTTGGAACTACTGGGGCATTGAAGGTGAACCGCTGGGCGAAACCTTAGCTGTCGCGTTGGCTCTCGAACATATTATGAAAACGGATATGACTAACCCGGGTGTCCTGCATTTGCACATACACTTGCTGGAATCTTCCTTGACCCCTGAACGTGCGCTAATTTCTGCAGATGGATTGGAAGCAACCGTGCCAATCGCTGGACACGTAGTCCATATGCCATCACATATTTACGTTCGGGTCGGTCAGTATGACAGGGCGATTGATAGCAATGTTCGATCACAACAAAAAGACAAAGAATTTGCCGAGATATGGGGCGATTTGGCGCTACCCAACATTGGTACTTATCCACTATCGCATAAAATCCATGCAGGCCACGCTGTCGATTTCATTCGGTACGCAGCGACTATACAGGGCAACTACGAAGTCGCATTTGAAGCAGCAGTTATGCTGAATGCAAAATCGCAGGGGCATCACTCGATGCGTGGCTACGAAAAAAACACAGCGTCGCCTTGGCATCTAAACAAGATATTTGGCAAGTGGGATGCCCTAATAGGACAAACGCCCGACCATTCAGGCACACCTTATTTAAGAGGCATGTGGGCTTATACGCTTGGCAGTGCCTATGCAAATACTGGTGATCTTGAGGCTGCAAATAAACAGTTAAGAATCCTTCAAGCAATTGTTGATGAACCAGAAGTTGATAAGACTCGAGTGACCGTAACTTCAGTTTCGGGAATCCTTACTTTGGCGGGACACGGTCTTGAAGGGGAAATTAAAGAAGCACAAGGCGATCTTGGTGGTGCAATTGCAAGTTACCTGTTGGCGGTTGAACTCGAAGACAAGGGCAACTACACCGAACCTCCTGCGTGGGCTCAACCCATGCGACACTATCTCGGTGCTGCCCTACTTAAGGCCGGCAACCCCGAAGAGGCAGAGAAGATTTATCGTCGTGATTTGCGTTGGAACGCGGAAAATGGCTGGTCGCTATATGGGCTTCATCAGTCGCTAGCAGATCAGGACAAGACTGAACAAGCTGCTGCAGCATTCGCACGTTACGAGGCGGCTTGGAAACATTCAGACACCGCACTCATGGCTTCACGCAAGTAATTTAGTGACAGCCACTACTGCGCAGGAAACAACTACCGAAGATTACCCTGCACTGGGTACGGCAAGCTATTGTCTAGGACTGCTATTTGTCTCTTACATCTTTTCCTTTATTGATCGATCTATCCTAGCACTACTAGTTGGCCCGATCAGAGACGACTTTGGTATATCTGACTTCGAATATAGCCTCCTACAGGGCGCCGCTTTCTCTCTACTTTACGTCGTGGCTGGCCTCCCCCTTGGGCGATTGGCGGACAGGTATTCACGAAAATGGATTATCTCAGGCTCTGTCCTATTCTGGAGTTTGGCGACATGTGCCTGCGGCTTGACGAAAGACTTTACCCAGTTATTTGCCGCTAGAATGGGTGTGGGCGCCGGTGAAGCTGGTCTCTCGCCGGCGGCTTATTCGCTGATTCTAGATAGTTTCAGACCGAAGCATGTAGGTTATGCAATGTCCACTTACAAGCTAGGGGTAAAAGTAGGCTCTGGCATCGCCCTCGTCGTTGGTGGCATCCTCTACGACTACTGGGCAGGTTTTGGCACCATAACGCTGCCGTTGTTCGGCGACATCAAACCTTGGCAGATGACATTAATTACTGTGGGCGCACCTGGCATATTACTCAGCCTGCTACTTCTAACAATCTCTGAGCCAAAGAGACGAGACCTTGCGACATCTGGCAATGAAAGCTTGCCAATCAGCACTGTACTTCGATTTATGTGGGCACGAAAACAGGTCTACGCACCTTTGTTTCTAGGTGCCTCGATGATGGCTATGGCTGGATACGGTACGGGCGCCTGGTATCCCGAGTTATTTTCAAGAATCCATGGCATGTCGAAATCAGAAGCAGGTGTCTCCTATGGCACAGTGGTACTGATCGCCGGCAGTTTCGGTGTTATGTTAGGAGCATGGCTCGCTAGGCACCTCGAAAAAAGGGGATATACGGACTCATATGTCCGCGCAATTTTTATCACCTCTCTGCTAGCGATCCCACTAATGGTCATTGCGCCGCTAACCGGTTCCGCAAAGTGGAATCTAATCCTGCTCTGGCCAGGTATGATAATGGCAGGCTCCTATTTAGGTGTTTTAGCAGTTTCTTTCGTCATCATCACCCCAAATGAAATGCGCGGCCAAATCACGGCGGTCTATTTGTTTTTCACCAACATTATGGGAATGGCGATCGGCACAACGATTCTCGCGGCATTTACAGATTTCCTCTTTCAGGATGACGCCTTGCTGCACTACTCCATCGCGACTGCATGTGCGCTATTTTATCCTCTTGCTGCAATCGCATTCTGGTTTAGTCTTGCGCCCTATAGAAAAGCAGTGCTGGAGATTGGTAAATGGGAAGTTAAATAACAGATGTCTTTTTTAGTCAATCGAAGCAACCACTGCCTAGTTTACAATAGATACTAGATTATTACGTCAATGTCTAACGAGGTTTCACCAACGATAAAAAGCGACAACCAAAAAACCCTGGTCGATATACAACTAGTATAGTCGTACCAAAATCAAAGACTATTGGCTAACTCGCGAACAACCGAGTATTCTGATTGGTCTAAACTAATAATTTCAACACGAAGCAAGCCCTCCAGATTGCAAAAACACTACCGTACTTCTCGTCGCTTCAGTACGACTAAAAGATCTAGCTAAATTGTCTTTAATGACGAAAGCAAGGAGCTTTAAGCTGTTTAAATTTTTTCGCCGAAATCGTCCTTCACCCATTCAAAGTCTGATGGATCACACGAAAGACTTGATGCTGTGTCTTCAATTCAATGATCCTATCGACATTCACCTTCGCGGCGCCGAAATTGATGAGGCATTACGTAAAGCGGTAGTCGCCGATATAAGTCTAACTCTCGCCCGTGTCCTGGGCTTTCAAAATCGAGATAAAATCATCGGTAGCAGCATCATGGACCTTGTCGAAGGTACTGCTCCAGCTTGGTTTGTTAACTTTGGCAGTGACGTTATCAGCACAAATTTCAAGAATGAAGAGCGACTAATTTCGATTCCACACCCAGATGGCAACAGCAGGTTTATTCGAATGTACATGCAGAACATTATCGAGGACGATAGGTTGCACATGCAGTGGATAACCATGAAGAACGTTAACAAGGAGGTGTATCTCGAGCGTCAGGCAAAAAAAGATGAACAAACCAAAATCATGTCCCTTGATGCCGCTAGCTTATACACGTTTGAAGCTAGCCTTAGCGACGGGCGGTTGCAGATTGATACCGCGGGGCTAAATAAGGCTGCACTCAATCTAACCAAAGACACCATAGATAAAATAGATGAATTCACTAAATTGATCCTTCCTGGTGATTTGAAACAGATTATTCCAAACTTAACACGTTACCGTAGCGGGAAGTTAGATCATCTCCACCTAAAATTCAGGCTTAATGGCAAACATGGGGGAACTCGTTGGATAGAGGTGTGGGGTAGCCCAACTGAGCGAAACGAAACTGGCGGCGTTGTAACTACAACGGGTATTTACCGTGATATTACTGATGAAGTTGAATTCTCCCAGAAACTAATATCAACCCAAAAACTGGAAAGTCTAGGGGTGCTTGCCGGTGGGATAGCACACGATTTCAACAATCTTCTTACAACAATTATCGGTTACGCAGAATTAGGACAAATTCCTAATCAGGCCGATAAAACTCCCGAGGAATTATTCGAGCGGATAAGAAAATCCGCCTTTCATGCGGCCGATCTATGCAGCCAACTCCTCGCGTATGCTGGTGTCGGCTCATTGAAATATGAAAAGGTTTTATTGGGAGATTTTCTTGCCGACAATTTAGATTTGTTAAAAGTTTCCGCAAGTAAGAGAGTAAACATCCAGCTAAAGTCAGATGCTCAAACCTGGGTCTGGGCTGATGCCAGCCAGCTTCGTCAGGTTATCATGAACCTCGTGTCCAACTCGTCCGATGCGCTTAATAATAAATCTGGTGAACTCGTGATCCAAGTGGTTAAGCGAAATTGTGACGCCACAACACTACTCGAGTTCATCGGAGACGACATGCTGCCCGGTGAATATGCATCATTAATGGTTTCTGATAATGGTAGTGGCATGGATACTGACACGCTCGCGCGCATGTTTGATCCTTTCTTCACGACTAAGCTTGTAGGCCGCGGACTCGGTATGGCCGTCGTGGTGGGTGTTATTCGTAGCCATGGAGGTTGTCTGAGAGTTGAATCGGCTCCTGACATGGGAACTTCCATTGAAATACTTTTCCCTGTAATTCCAACTCCGCTACCAATTGACAAAACCCTGAAAGAATCAACAGCCCCACTGACACATCGTAAAGTATTGGTGGTGGATGACGAAGAAGATGTATGCGAGATTGTAACCAAAATGCTCAGGCGACTAGGGGTAGAGTGTGTTACTGCAAGTAGCGGTGATCAAGTCATGAATCTGTTGGCTGATGAAATAGATAGTCTATCACTCATATTGTTAGACATTACGATGCCAGAGGTTGACGGCATCACGCTCGCATACAAAATTTTGGATACATACCCCAACTTACCAATTACTCTGTATAGCGGGTACACAGACCATGCCATTCCCGCAGACATGCGCGATCGGGTTTCATTTTTGAAGAAACCGTTTTCGCTTGGGAAGCTTCGAGATGCGGTAAGAGATACTTCAATTTCGCCTTAATCACTCAACAATAAAACAGCTAGGATAAGTTATCACCTTTCTCGGCCTAACATCCCATGCCAGCGTCTGCTGCTATATTCTAAAATTGCGATATGAGTTAGATAACAACGAGAAAATTTTATCAATATTTTACTACCAGAATCTTCCTGGCTGAGACTTCAGGAAAAACTTGAAGCATTCCCTCAACTTTCCGCTGTATTGTTCACCGATAAAGGAGAACTGATATATCAGGATAACGAGCAAAAAGAAAAGGCAATCCAACTGGCTTGGCACTATTTCGACCTCCCCTATTCAAAAATGAAACCTTTTGCAGGACATCTTCTGGCCGCTAACTCATTAGAGTTTGTACAAACAGCAGCCTCAGGTCTCGACTCTCCTTTCTTCAAGAAGTTAGCGGCAAAAGAAATCATGCTCTGTAATAGTGATGCGCAAGCAAACTCCATTGCGGAGTATGTACTTTCGGCAATGCTAAGATCTTTCCAAAATTTTGCACAACGCGCGGCACTCCAACGGGACAAGAAATAGAAAGCACAGCCTTTCCGCGAATTAGCCGGTAGCAAGAGCCTGGTGTTGGGATACGGTAACATTGGTTCAAGAATCGTTGACAGGCTGCTTGCCTTTAAAAGCAAAGTTTCGGTCATACGCAGACAAAACTCTGCTGTTCTAGGGGCGACACGTACTGGCACACTGGCAGATTCACTTGAGTATCTCGCGAGCGCGGATATTGTGATATTGGCAAGCGCTTTGAATTCTGACACCCATCAAATCTTTGACGAAGCAATGTTCTCTAGCTTCAAACCGGGCACCACCATCGTAAATATTGCACACGGAGCGATAATTCACGAGCAGGCTTTGCTTCAAGCATTGGACGATCAGATTCTGGATTACGCAATATTGGATGTATTTTAAGTCGAGCCTCTACCAGTGGACAATCCATTCTGGCATCACGAAAATGTGCTTGTCTCTGCACACACCTCAAACGATGGGTCAGGACGCATGCAACGTGGTGATGACTTATTTCTTGAAAACTTAGAGGCAGACCTAACCGCGCAACCGCTACGCAACCAAGTAGATGTATCAAAATTAGACTAACGATGGACTGTCAGCGATTCAATTCTGTCATTTTAGGCATACGAGCATCGAGGTAATCTGTGGCTGTCGTCCCTGGGCACCGCCGAAACATGGTAGTAAATAGGCTGGTGTTGTCATAACCAAGTTCCATTGCAATCGTGGTAACTTGGGCACCTGCCCCAAGCAACTCGAGCGTACGAAGCAAACGTCTTTGCTGGCGCCAAGTGCGAAACGGCATGCCAGTCTGCAAGGCAAAAAGTCGCCCAAGCGTTCGCTTACTGGTTCCAACCTCCTTCGCCCATTGACCAATTGTTCTTGCATCAGCTGGATTTAAGAAGAGTACCTGAGTTGCGCGAAACATCCGAGGCCCCGAAGGCAGAGGCCGCGAAAGGGATGCCATCGACAGCAGCCTAATCTCATCCAAAATAACTTCGACGATTCGCGAATGCGAACTTCCAAGATCATACCTCGGCCTCCAAGCTACCACCTTAATGATGAGTTCCCTTAAGAGTGCTTAAATACTAAGAGTTTGCAATGCAACGTCGCTACCAGCATTAATCTGGTGAACAACATCACTAGGCACCCAAACACCTCGTTCGGGAGGAATAACAAAAGAAGCCCTAGACGTCTTACTGTCATCACGCCTGCGCTGGCATACACAATTTTTGCCCGTCTGTACTGGTTCGGCGGCAGCGTTGCACCGGCCGCGAGATTGGCGCCTATATGCGACAACGCCCTAGCTAAGCGCTTCAAGTTGATCAAAATCTTGAACGATATCTTAAGGTGGTTGGCGTTCTCGCGGTAT
>JBLHWY010000101.1:0-23094 GCA_047629195.1 Candidatus Azotimanducaceae bacterium | reverse complement strand
GCATCCTTACTGATAACGAACTTGGCTTAATCCTTTCCGGACTAAGTGAAATTCGCCAAGATATCGTTGATGGTAATTTTCAATGGTCAGTAAGCCTTGAAGATGTCCATATGAATATTGAAGCCGCACTTACCGAAAAGATTGGCGTCGTCGGCAAGACGTTACACACGGGAAGATCAAGAAATGATCAGGTTGCCACTGATATCCGTCTCTATCTTCGAGACCAAATCGATCTTATTTCGGCCCTTTTAACAAAACTCCAACATGGCATTCTCTCTTTAGCTGAAAACGAAACCGAAACAATCATGCCTGGCTTTACGCATTTACAGGTTGCGCAACCAGTCACCTTTGGGCATCACTTAATGGCCTGGTACGAGATGATCGAACGGGACTTTTCTCGATTATCAGACTGCCGCAAAAGGCTCAATATTTTACCGCTCGGTGCAGCCGCACTAGCAGGCACTACCTATCCAATAAACCGCCAAATGACAGCTGACCTGCTTGGTTTCGACGGTATTGCTGAAAACTCACTGGATGCGGTCAGCGATCGGGACTTCGCCATTGAGTTCTGCGCTTGGGCGAGTATTTTGATGATGCATATGTCACGCTGGTCAGAGGAAATCGTATTATGGTCTTCGCCGCAATTCGGCTTCATTGATTTGCCGGATCGGTTTTGCACTGGGTCGTCAATCATGCCCCAGAAAAAAAACCCGGATGTGCCAGAACTCGTCAGAGGAAAAACAGGCCGAGTTTACGGTAACCTAACGGCTCTATTAACACTGATGAAATCTCAACCTCTTGCATACAACAAAGACAATCAGGAAGACAAAGAGCCTATTTTCGATACCGTTCGCACAGTTTCTGACTGCCTGACAGCATTCTCAGACATGATTCCCGCTATGATACCAAAACGTGAAAACATGAGGCTCGCGGCCACCAGAGGCTATGCAACAGCAACTGACCTTGCAGATTACCTGGTAAACCGCGGCTTACCTTTCAGAGATGCCCATGATGTCGTCGGGAAACTCGTCGCTATCGCCATCTCAGAAGATCTCGATTTATCCGAACTACCGATCGAGCAGCTGCAAACATGCTCAAATTTGATTGAAAAAGATGTTTATGAAGTGCTCACATTAGAAGGTTCAGTAAGCGCGAGAAACCATATTGGAGGCACCGCGCCGGAGATGGTAAAAAAGGCTGTGGCAACCGCTAAAGAGAGACTTCAACACCGAGCTGCTCAGTAAACACCCGACTCAGCAGCGTCGACAGATTTTCACCGGTGGTACTGCATACCCAATTATTATCTTTGTGTTGCAAGTGAAAACCACCGGATTTTGCTGCGACCCAGATCTCGTGGTTAGCGACCTGTTTGCTCAGAACACAGCTAGAACCTTCAGGAAATAGAATTGATAGCAGACCGCCTGATACATCAATATCTATATCAAATTCCATTTCGTCAATTTGATCTTCAATATTATTAAAGATCCCTTCAACCAGATCGAAAAACTCGTTATCTTCCATTCTTTGTCATCATCCTTTGGTCATCCCAATGACCAGACCGTACTGATCACTGTAACCAAACCAGAGTGTAACAATATTTAGCGAAGTGCGTTCTGTTCCGCTGTCTATCGCTCACGTATAATTTCTTCATTTTGCGAGCTGCATCATGTCCCTTAATCATCGGTTGACCCATTATTTGAACAAAAAGGCTTTTAGCGTCTCGCTGCTTATTTGCTTGCTTAGTGCCTGTGGTCAAAAAGGTCCACTCTTCCTACCATCAGAGAAAGAGCCTTCGTCAACACTGAGTGGTGCAGAAACCCAGCGCTACCAGCACAGTCAACAATTCGGAGACGATTAATGGAGCCTTTTCACTTTCTAAACAACGAACTTCATATTGAAGGTATTTCTGCGCGCAAAGTTGCGGCTGAATTTGGGACGCCTGTGTACATCTATTCTCGCTTAGCTATCGAGACAGCGTATAAATCTTTTGCTAATGCTTTTAGCAACCACGATCACCTAATTTGCTACGCTGTTAAAGCGAATTCAAACTTGGGCGTACTATCTTTACTCGCACGATTAGGAGCCGGCTTCGACATCGTATCCGGCGGCGAGTTGGAAAGAGTCATAAGAGCTGGGGGTGATCCAGCGAAAGTTGTTTTCTCAGGGGTAGGTAAACAAGACCAAGAAATCATTGCGGCGCTGACAACAGGAATCGCTTGCTTCAATGTTGAATCCCTTCAGGAACTTGAACGAATAAACTATTTGGCTAGCCAACTGGGACTACGGGCACCCATTTCAATACGCGTTAACCCTGATGTCGATGCTAAAACCCATCCCTATATTTCGACCGGGCTAAAGGAAAACAAGTTTGGCTGCTCCATGTCCAATGCAATTGACATGTACAAGCTGGCGGCGACGATGCCGAGTCTAAAAATATGCGGCATTGACAGCCACATTGGTTCACAGATTACTGAGCTGGCACCTTTTCTGGACGCAATGACAAAAATTCTGACGCTGGTCGACGAACTCGAATCGAACAATATCACCTTAGACCATATAGACGTTGGCGGCGGCATTGGAGTTCAGTATGCAGACGAGGAAACTATTCACCTCGAGGAGTATGCTGGCGCTCTTACCCAGCTTATGGGTCACCGCAAACCCAAATTAATTTTCGAACCAGGTCGATTCCTTACCGCAAACGCAGGTATTCTTCTCTCTAAGGTTATCAACCTGAAGCGGAATGAAGACAAAAATTTTGCGATTATTGACGCTGGCATGAACGACCTGATCCGACCAGCACTTTACGGCTCATGGCAGCGCATCACAGAGGTGATACAGACCCACGAAGGCAAAACCCAATACGACGTGGTCGGGCCTATCTGCGAGACAGGGGATTTTCTGGGCAAGAATCGAGATCTGGCGATCGCTGCCGACGATCTTGTTGCAATTCATTCGGCTGGCGCCTACGGCTTCGTCATGAGCTCAAACTACAACAGCCGTAATCGTCCCGCTGAAGTTATCGTGTCTGGCTCGAAGGTACACTGCGTCCGAGATAGGGAAACTATCGAAGATCAACTAAAATTGGAAAGGAAATACCCGATTTGAGCTTGATTGGGCTAGGATGTAGCCTTACCGGTTTGTTCGGCTCTTAAGCTCAGGCTTGGCACTAATTATGCTCCTCAGATTCACCAAAATGCACGGGCTTGGAAATGATTTCGTTTTCATAGATCTCATATCTCAGAGCATCAGCCTCAGCGAAAAAACGATAGCCGAACTTGGCGATCGCCGTACAGGCGTTGGCTTTGACCAATTGCTTACGGTAAGCCCACCTCGTTCTCCAGAAATGGATTTTCGCTATCGCATTTTTAACGCAGACGGTACTGAGGCTGAACAGTGCGGCAATGGTGCACGCTGCTTCCTCCGCTTTGTCCGCGACAGAGGGCTAACAACCAAGACTTCCATCAAGGTAGAAACCACCACTGGCATTATCGAGTGCAGACTAGAAAAAGACGGCAATATTAGTGTTGATATGGGCCCACCGACGCTGCAGCCGGACAAAATTCCTTTTATAACAGACAAATGCGCCGTGTCTTATGATCTTGAGTTATCACAATGTTTAACCAACCAGCCGACCATCGTGAGTATTTCCGCAGTAAATATGGGAAACCCACACGCGGTACTTGTCGTTAATGACGTTAATAATGCACCAGTTAATCAAATTGGCGTACTGGTCGAGTCTCATCCTCGCTTCCCGCAAAAGGTAAATGTAGGCTTTATGCAAATTATAAGTCGTACAGAAATCAAGCTCCGGGTACATGAACGTGTGGTCGGAGAAACAAGAGCCTGCGGCACTGGCGCTTGCGCAGCGGTCGTAGCCGGACGTCTGCAGGGTCTACTCGACGAAAAGGTTAATGTCACATTACCCGGGGGTGAACTCAATATCGAATGGAAGGGAGATCAATCGTCGGTCATCATGACAGGACCAGCCAGCAGGGTCTATGAAGGTCGGGTACAGATCTAATGCTTCATTCTAATTTTGAAAAGTAGGATAGAACAACATGAAATCAAAACAAAATTCCCAGGAACCTGACCCTACAGATTCGCAGGTTGCTGATTATTTAGCGGCAAACCCAGGCTTTTTTACCGACCGTGACAACCTGCTTGCAAAAATGACTTTGCCCCATCAGCAAGGCGGCGCTGTTTCGCTCGTGGAAAGGCAAGTGTCCGTATTACGAGACCGAAACAAGTCAACTAAGAACCAATTAGATACCCTGCTTAATGCCGCAAGAAGAAATAACGAGATTTTTGATAAGTGCCAGCGACTTGTCTTATCGCTGATCGAATCGAAAGATTCCGCCGCTTTTTTCAACTCGCTTGAATCAAGCTTTAAGCGCGACTTCAATTGCCATGCGTACAGCTTGATTATCTTTGGTGACAATCCTGAACAAATTAATCACTTCACTAGCAGAGTATCTCTCAGTTCTGCAAAAGAGTACGTTAACGACTTGCTTAAAAACCGAAATCCTACTCTGGGTGTACTCCGTTCAACAGAGCAAGACTTCCTCTTCAGACATGCCAGCGCTAAGGTTAAGTCTGCAGCAGTTCTGCCAATTAAAACACGAACAATAAAGTCTGATTCAACCTTCGAAAATACTCAAATTGCCATGCTCGCCATCGGTAGCGACCAGGAGAATGACTTCCATTCGTCAATGGACACACTCTTTATTGAATTTGTTGCCGACGTGATAGCACGTTTGTTACCACAACATGTATCCCTCAGCATTAGTCCTTCCGTCGACAAATTGGTAGAGTAATATTCAATGCCTGTTATCAAAACAGACCCTCTTGAAACGCTTGCCGAACAATTCCTGACTCACTTGACGACGGTTAAACAGCTATCTGGTCACACAATAACAAGTTACCGTGCCGACCTGCACCGACTCATAGATTTTTGCGTCGACAACGACATCTCCTCTTGGCAAGAGGTACAGTCCCATCAACTTCGGCGCTACGTTGCGCTAGCACATCAGGCCGGTATCTCCGGCGCTAGCCAACAGCGTCGATTATCGACCGTCAGAACTTTCTATAATTTCCTTATTAAGGAAGGATTAACTCGCGCGAACCCAGTGCTGGCCGTAACGACACCGAGATCACCAAAGCGTTTACCCAAAACTCTCGACACAGATCAAGTCAATCAATTGCTCAATGTCGAAACTTCAAAATGGCACGCGATCAGAGATAGCGCTATGCTCGAGTTGTTTTACTCTTCCGGGTTAAGACTATCAGAGCTTGTTGGCGTGAACTTACGAGACATCAATATTGATGATGGGTCTGTACTCGTTACGGGCAAAGGTAACAAGCAACGGTTGCTACCTGTTGGTAGAAAAGCAATAGAAACGATAATTAGTTGGCTGAAGGTAAGAGCAGATCTGCCTTTGAAGAAAGCAAAAATTGGCGACGTTGACGCTCTCTTTCTCAGCGAACGTGGAAATCGAATCAGCACCAGAAACGTGCAATCAAGGATGCGTTATTGGACTACTCATCAAGGTATCGCTGGTAATATTCATCCGCATATGCTTCGACACTCGTTCGCCAGCCACATGTTAGAATCCAGTGGCGACTTGAGGGCAGTGCAAGAACTATTAGGTCACGCCGATATTTCAACGACCCAGATATACACTCATCTCAACTTTCAGCATCTTGCTGAAGTTTACGATAAAGCGCATCCTCGAGCTCATTTAAAAGGCCTAACCAACACTAACGATACAGGTGATGCGATTGATTAAGGTAATTGCTTTTGATTTGGACGATACGCTTTGGGCCACAAAGCCAACAATCCTGCGAGCAGAAAAAAAGCTAAACGAATGGTTAAAATCTACCGTTCCGCAACTGAAACATACCAGCGAATCCATGCGTGAACTGAGATCAACTATTACTGATCGGGAGCCCGACCTAAAAAAGAAAATTACAGAACTACGCCGAAGAATCATCGAACATGCCCTCGAACTCAGCAAAGTAAGTTCCTCAGAGGCGACTGAAATATCACACCAGGCTATCGAGGTATTTTTGGTTGCGAGAAATCAGGTCGAATTCTTTGATGGTAGCCTTTCGACCCTCAAGCATCTTTCTACGAAATACATGCTGGGTGCACTTTCTAATGGCAATGCCGACATCAAGCGCATTGGGCTTGAAAACTATTTTTCATTCGCATTCTCAGCTGAAGAGGTAGGCTCGCCAAAGCCTGCGCTCGATCTATTTCATGCCGCTTTAAAACATACCGACCTACAACCGTCGGAGATGGTCTACGTTGGCGATGATCCTATCCTTGATGTAGATGCAGCCAATCGTGCCGGGCTTCACAGCGTTTGGCTAAGATCCCCAAGCAAACGCGAACCCGGCGAGACAACGGCTGATATTGTCATAGATCTAATCGAAGAGTTGCCCGCAGCACTAGAGAGCCTTTAGCCATCTTTTAGGTACCGCTTAGCTGCGCCTTTTAACGACTATGGCTATGGCTGACGATAAATTCTTTCAAAGCTTTCTCATCAACCTTGAGACTACTTTTCCTAGTCTGCAGTCCTTTTAGTGCCTCAAGTGTGGCGTGAGTCGGATGTACTTCTGGTAACGCCAACTCAATAGCGGAATCAAATTTCGCTGGGTGCGCCGTCGCCAGATGGACTACGGGGACACCAGGCCGACGGAACTGCCGCCCAACATGAAGCCCAACCGCGGTGTGCGGGTCAGCAACATAGGCTTCACTTTCGTATAGTTGCCTAATAGTCGCCAGAGTCTGTTCATTGCTTGCAGAACCCGCGGCAAATTGTTGATCAAATGATGGGGTGTTGAATGGGATCGATGCTGACCCAGTTTCGGCAAAGGAGAACATAAATTCACGCACCTTTTCACTTGAGCCATCAAGTGCGTAGTACAAATAGCGCTCAAAATTGCTGGAGACCTGGATGTCCATCGCTGGGCTATGGGTGAAGTTAACCTCGCCCCGTTCATACTTCCCTGTGGTAAAAAACCGAGTCAAAATATCGTTTGAATTTGTGGCTAATATCAAACGATCAATTGGCAATCCCATCTTGCGCGCAAGGTAACCTGCAAATATATCGCCAAAGTTTCCAGTCGGCACGCAAACATCAAAGCTAGCGAGCTTCGGTTCGAATTCTTTCAACTGAAAATAGGCGGAGAAGAAATAGACAATTTGAGCCAGTATCCGGGCCCAGTTAACTGAGTTTACCGCGCCAAGTTGATATTTCTTCTTGAAATCCAGATCAGAGAAAACTGATTTAAGTAAGGCCTGACAGTCATCAAAACTACCGTCGACGGCAATGTTATGAACGTTTGCATCCAGCACCGAAGTCATCTGCAATTCTTGCAGCTCACTCGTTTTACCATTTGGGTACATGATAAAAATATTGATATTTTCTTTGCCGCGCACCCCTGCTATTGCTGCACTCCCCGTGTCACCGCTGGTCGCACCAACAATGTTCAACTCGCCTTTGGTTCTCGCCAAAATATATTCAAAGACATTCCCGAGGAATTGCAGGGCGACGTCTTTAAATGCCAAGGTAGGTCCGTGAAACAACTCGAGAATATAATTGTCACCAACGAGCTTAAGCGGTGTGACCTTGGAATCCGTAAATGTCGAATAGCTCTTATCTATGATATCGCTTAGTTCAGATTCGGGTATATCATCGATATACAGCGCCATCACTTTTTTTGCCAGTTCGGGATAAGATAGTGACTGCCATTGCTCGAGGTACTGTGAGACGTTTGGGACTGTTTCAGGCAATAGTAGACCCCCATCAGTACCCAGGCCCATTAGAACTGCATCAGTGAAACTAATTTTTGAAACTTTGCCGCGCGTGCTTTGATATTGCATTGTCTTTCAGCAATTCCTTGTCAATGCTGAGCCGAATTGCACAGCGGAATAACTGAATTATATGTTAGGACCTACCCTGTTGAGAAATTCCATTGCGGAATTCGTGGCATAAATTTGAATAGAAACAGAGAACAAACTAAACAATGGCTCCAACACATGAATTTTTACTCAGATTGGTCGACCGCCATACTTGGAAACCGGCTTCGTTGGAGGATCAGTCATTACATTGACATCAATCTCTTGCACGCTACCACCAGCTGCAAGAAAAGCCTCAACATCGTTATCCAACTGTTCTCTGACAGCTTTACTAGCATTTAGCGTGCGTAGTGAATCGCTATCTTCTTTACTAAAACTCGTTTCGGACCCTGTGCTCATTATGAAACTCCTGCTCTCTTAACAATAACTATTACTACAATAGTTATAGTTCAAAAACTGGAAAGTGCAAACCGGGATGATTGCAGGCATCGCGCGAATTTAGAATGAACTCAGTAGCAATGACTAGACAGCATCACCACCAGTTTCCCCCGTTCTAATACGAATAATGTCTTCAAGATGCGATATGAAGATTTTCCCATCACCCACTTTGCCAGTATTTGCGGAGGCGGTAATCGCGTCAATCACGCTGTCCAAGGACTCATCGCCAATTGCGACCTCAATCTTGACTTTCGGTAAAAAATCGACAACATATTCTGCACCTCTATAAAGCTCAGTGTGACCTTTTTGTCGGCCAAAACCCTTTACTTCAGTTACGGTCATGCCTTGTACGGATATCTCAGCTAGTGCCTCTCTCACATCATCGAGTTTAAATGGCTTGATGATCGCTGTGACTAACTTCATGTTTGCTCCCTTGTGCAGAAACCTGTGTGGCTTCTAATACGATGACTATCTAAGTCTGAAATGTATCTAATCTGACCTGCCATTACCATGCGCCAAGACAATTAACTGGCAATAAGTGACTTGGCTATCGCTTTGAAGCAGAAACTGATCAATCCCGACAGAAAATTACGATTTGGCTTACGTCAAGCAACGTCAAACGCTTACAGTCATGACAACATTGTTCGGTAAAATCTTCCCGCTCATCATATAAATGCCGCAGCAACTTATGCTCTTGAATGAATTCGTAGCCTCGTAAAGGATAAACCCAGCCATGCCATTTGCCTTTACTTATTCCCGTGCTGAAATCGGCGTCGATGCGCCGCTAATTACAGTAGAGGTCGACATCTCCCAGGGACTACCCCAAATCCAAATTATCGGTTTACCAGAGGCCGCAGTTAAAGAAGCAAAAGATAGGGTCAAAGCGGCAATTGTAAATGCTGGGTTCAGCACGCCAAAGCGCAGGGTAACTGTCAACTTGGCGCCTGCAGATCTTCCCAAACAAGGCGGTAGGTATGATCTCGCCATCGCGGTTTGTATTCTCGCTGCCAATGGCGATGTGCCAATTTTATCTGTCCGTAATTTCGAATGGCTTGGCGAGCTTGCGCTTGACGGAGAACTGCGAGAGGTGAGGGGGGTGTTGCCAGCTGCCGTCAAATGTGCAGAAGGAAGCAACCAACTTGTTGTTCCTTCAGTGAATGCTGCAGAGGCTGCATTAGTGACAGATGTCACAGCATTCGGAGCAAAGACATTACTTGATGTCGTCAAACATTTACATGGCACCCATTTCCTAAGCCTGGCGCAGAGATCCAAACATCAATTTTCGACGCGGATCAAGCGCAATTTGTCGGACATCTCAGGACAAGATTTAGCAAAACGAGCGCTCATTATTGCCGCGGCAGGCGGACACAACCTCTTAATGTCTGGACCACCTGGTAGCGGGAAAACCATGCTCGCCTCAAGACTCATTGACTTATTACCTCCCCTCTCTTTGACGCAACAACTGGAAGTCGCGGCTATTCAATCTGTCTCAAATCAATATTCCACTACACTGCCCAGCAGTTCCCGAGAATGGGGGATTCGCCCATTTAGAGCACCTCATCACACGGCTTCAGCAGTCGCACTTGTTGGGGGCGGGAACCCGCCAAAACCGGGTGAAATCTCACTTGCTCACCACGGCGTCTTATTTCTTGATGAGCTACCTGAATTCCCGCGCCACGCTCTTGAGGTGTTAAGAGAGCCATTAGAGTCTGGCAAAATAATTATTAGCCGAGCCCATCACCAAGTGGAATATCCCGCCAACTTTCAGCTTATTGCAGCGATGAACCCCTGTCCTTGCGGTTACTTAGGAGACAGATTGCGAGAATGTCATTGTTCGGATCAAATGATACAAAAATATCGATCCAAGATTTCGGGACCTTTACTCGACCGCATTGATCTTCATGTCAGCGTGCCTGCAATTCCAATCAGCGAACTGATGAAGGAGCGCAGTGGACTGAGGCATAAAGATGATTTAGCAGTGGAACGGGTCGCAACCAGCCAACACAAAATGATTATGAGGGCTGGTAAAGTGAATTCACAACTAGACAGCAACGAAATCGAAGCTCAATGTCGCTTGTCCATCGAAGGCAGTCGCTTGTTGAGCACCGCCGTAGATCGAATGGGCTTGTCAGCACGGGGGTACTACAGAGTGCTAAGGGTGGCTCGAACAATCGCTGATCTGGCAGAAGAAATAGACATCGCCAGCTCACATCTTATGGAAGCTTTAGGCTATAGATCACTGTAGCAGCCAAATGAGTTGCGGGTTGAGAAACAGGGTAGGTCGCGGGTTAATAGCGGTTTCGCGTTAAAAGCCTTACGCGCATCTGTACCCGCTATTACTGACCCTTCTTTCCTATTTAGACTTCCTACGAGGTACCACACAATGGTGTGTCCTAGTAGAAAAATAGACTACTGAGATTCAGCAACCATATAATCTACAACAGCTTTCAATTCATCATCTGAACATGTGAAACACAGACCCTTTACCGGCATTCCCGGCGGTAAGCCGTTGAAAACACTTTCGTAAAGTGTATCCATACCTTTAGCAACGCGTGGAGCCCAGCTAGCAACATCGCCCAACTTTGGTGCGCCGGCTAAACCAATTGCATGACATGTTGAACAGCTTTTTCCATAAATATCAGCAGGACTGTCTGCACCACCCGAAGAGGCCACTGCATTGGTATTCATTACTGCGCTTCCGCAATCCTGCCCCTCAATGCAGACAGTACCAACGCGTTCGAGACGAACTGCAATTTCATCTTCAGTAGTTCCGGCCATCGAAGTCTGGACCAAGCACAGTGTTGCAAGACAAACATACCCAATAAACTTTAAACTTTTCACAACTAATTCTTCCTGATTGACTAGTCAAATTTTGGCTTACAATTCTTTAATTGCAAACTCAAGGTTACAACGACCCGCAATTATACATAAGAACATTCGTTTAAACACTTTATGCACACACGGATAAGCAAGATACTAGCTAGTTCTTATCCGAAAACTTAACACCTCCATGGTTACTTCCCGACAAACTATTGATTTCTAAAACAACAGATCTGAAAAGTCTTGGTTGATTTGCCTCAAATTGGTATTTACGGACGGGAACTAACTAGAAGTGCCCCAGCTACCGTCATCTTGGTCACGATTAGGGCTAAATTGGAATACGCTAGAAGTTCCACCCTCGACTACTGATTGTTCTGAAACCAATGTCAGTATTGCCCTGTCCCTAAATTCAGAAAGTGTATCAGCGCCGATGTTTATCATTGTGCTTCGCAATTTATACAGTGTTGCCTCCAATACCTCCCCCAGCGGACCAACCAAGGGAACATAAGCATCTACCCCCTCCTCAAAAACCATTTTTCTGGTTCCCATTCCTTCACTATATCGTTGCCAGTTCTGTGCACGACGGGTACCTTCACCCCAATAAGGCTTGTACATCTGCCCATTAATCGAAGTCTTCGGACTAGGGCTTTCTTCTGTCATCGCAAAATAGCGCCCCATCATCACAAAATCAGCACCCATCGCTAGCGCTAGGACGATTTGAGTATCACTCGCGAGACCACCATCGGAACAAATTGGGATATACCTGCCAGTCTCCTTGAAATAAGCGTCTCGACGCGCAGAGACTTCCTGCAGTGCTGAAGCCTGACCACGGCCAACACCTTTTTGTTCTCTTGTGATACAAATAGACCCACCGCCAATACCAACCTTTATAAAATCAACGCCACGATTGCCATTCGCATGATCATTCACCAGGTAGTCGAAACCTTCCGCGGAAACTACGTTACCTCCACCAATGACGATATCGTTGCCGAATTTTCCTCTTATCCAATCAATTCCGTCTCTCTGGAACTCACTGAAACCATCTGATGAGTCAAAACAGAAAGCATCTGCACCCGCGTCAAGCAGAGCCGGCACCCGCTCCTCATAGTCATGTGTATTTATCGCAGCCCCAACGCACAGCCTTTTGGTGTCATCCAGAAGTTCAAGAGGATGCAATCGATGATCTTCATAGTCCTTTTTGAAAACCAAAGATGTGAGGTGACCACCATCATTAAGAATAGGAAGACAATCCTTTTTATGCCGGTGTAACAATGAGTTTGCTTCTCTCAGGCTAATCCCTTCTATTCCATGGATCACGCTTGCAAACGGCGTCATGTGGTCCTGAACCCGACCGTTGAGATCGTCTTCAAACTCCCAAAAATCTTTATCAGTAATAATCCCCTCAAACTTTCCTGTCGATGTCCCATCGTCAGTGACCGGGATTGTCGAATGTCCTGTGCGTTTCATTAATTCAACCACATCAAAGAGCGTCGTTTGGGTCGTTACATTAGAATCACTTTGAACAAACCCCGCCTTATGGGCTTTTACCTGATGAACGATCTCAGCTTGCGCTTCAATCGGTTGCGAACAAAAAACAAACCCAAGGCCACCTTGCCGAGCAAGCGCAATACATAGCTTGGTACCCGATACAGCCTGCATGCATGCAGACACAACTGGCACATTAATCGAAAAACTCGGCTCCTGCCCTTTTTGAACCGCGGATAAAGGCGAACCAAGGCCAATTTTGTCGGCCCTTTGACCTTTTTTAGTTAAGCGCGGAATCAACAAATACTCCGAAAAAGTACGTGAAATGTCATTCAAAATGGTCGCCATATCAGGCTCCTGTCAGTCTAAGGTTAATCAAGTTGTCGCCGATGTTTCTACAAAACATTGTTCATAAAGTCGATATCCAATACACGGGATAGCTAAAAGAGCATTCTCACAAGTAAAAGCTAAGCAAAGTTCAAATTTGGACAGTAGCGAGGTAAGAATCAGATGTATTTGATTTAAATAAGGCAGGCGAGAGGGAGGAGATTGTCTATCAAATCTGATTATTCTTGGACATTTGCGTTTCGCCATGGCGAATTTTAATCAAATCAGCCCTTGGATTCAACGCTAGCGAGCTTCAAATTTCACAACCATTGACAATCAGATGGTTCGGTACTTACGGAAAAATACAAACTTATTAACTAAATACTTTAGTAATTGCTTATAAAGCATTGATATTAGTGCATAATTTTGTATCATGGATACATACCTTTACTGCGCAATAATCTCCGGTTGAACGCTGACTTTGCATATGAACAAATCTGAACTTATAAAAAAGATGACAGAACGGTTGGATCAACTTACCAGCAGAGATGTCGACCTTGCAGTTCAGAGCATCATTGAGATCATGTCCGATTCGTTGGCAGAAGGCGAGAGGATAGAGATCAGAGGCTTTGGCACTTTTTCTAACCACTACCGCAAACCAAGAACCGTAAGAAACCCTAAAACCGGCGAGATTGGTATTTTCAAACCCGGTAAATATGTACCTCATTTCAAACCAGGCAAAGATTTGAAACGACGCGTAGATGAATCAAGAGTGGATATCGAAGTGGATGAAACAGCAAGCTAGGCTTTTGAGTGATAAAACCTGCTACTGCGACCTGAGTTGATGCTTTAGAATCTTGCCCGAAGGCGCTGTTGGCAATAGATCCATAATTTGCACACGACTAGGCACTTTATAACCGGAAAGAGATTTTCTTGCGTAGGATATCAATGCCTCCTCCGTCGTCGATTTCCCTTCCGCTAGCTGAACATAGGCTACAACAATTTCATCGGTACCCGCCTTCTCACCTAACACCGCACATAAACTCACACTCGGATGGCTCGAGATAACCGCTTCGACTTCTGGCGGATAAA
Organism: Candidatus Azotimanducaceae bacterium; assembly: GCA_047629195.1. Taxonomy (GTDB): domain Bacteria; phylum Pseudomonadota; class Gammaproteobacteria; order Pseudomonadales; family Azotimanducaceae; genus UBA4582. Next base: position 9,068 of record JBLHWY010000101.1, on the reverse strand, counting down.
CATTGAACCCTGATCGAATGATCAATTCTTTCGAACGGCCCGCAATATGAATTGCACCGGTCTCGTCCACGAAAACCAAATCTTCAGTATTGAACCAGCCATCTTTTATAACTTGCGCAGTCTGAGTGGGTTTACGGAAGTAGCCCTTCATGACATTTGGACCTTTTACCCAGAGCTCTCCAACTTCACCAGCGGGCATTAGCTCACCGTGGCTTCCCAAGATCTTTATTTCTTCTCCTGGTAGGGGATAACCAACGGAACAGTTATCGAGGGGCAAATAAAGCCTTGTTTGGCTAATGGTCGGTCCAGTCTCTGTTAGACCGTAGCCATTGTGCAAAGGTATACCAAATTTTTCCTGCACTCGGAATTTCAAATCTGGATCTAGCGGGGCCCCACCCGAGTACATGAAACGTAGTTTCTCAGGTTTCCAATCAATAATATCTTTCAACTTTTCCAGCATTAAGGCGAACATTGTTGGTACACCCAGGAAACCGACTAAGCCTTTTTCGACAATTGTCTGAATCGCTTTTTCCGGATCAAACCGCGCGACCAAGTGAATACACCCACCCCCAAACAAGACGGCCGAACAGACAGCCGAAAGACCAAAAACGTGAGACATTGGCAGCACACCATAAACGCCATCACCGGGTCTGATCCCCCTCAGCTGTCCGGAGATAAACGCAATAAAGGAGAGATTTTGATGAGTTAGCATCACACCTTTCGGCGTTCCAGTTGTCCCCGTGGTGTAGATCATCGCCAATACCTGTTCAGCGGGGTCATCGAAAGTTTGCTCAGGATCAACATCGCGAAAAGAAGTTGCTGCTAGTTTCGCAAAAGAAAGCTGGGCGGAAATGCCAGCGAATTGGTGGGCATGTGCTTCCGCATCTTGTGAGTCGTCAATGGTGAAAAGTACAACACGAGGATCACAGTCTTCAAAAATGAGACCCAACTCTCGCTCACTCAACCGGGCGTTAATCACGACACAAATGGCATCCATTTCACTCAGAGCAAGGAACAAACACATCAGCGCAATACTATTTTCTGCGACAACCATCACTCTATCACCCGGTCTCACACCCTGGTTTTCTAAATATTCGATTGCCTCACTTACCGCGCTACGCAACTCTTGAAAGGACAAAGAGCTTTGATGACCAACAATAGCAGTTGCTTCAGGACTGGACTCAGCCCATTGCAAAATTGCATGACTCAATCTTCGAGGAAGCCGGGAAAGTATGTCTGATGTGGCACAGCCAAGGACTTTTTCGTCTTCAGCCCAAATATCATTAAGCGTATTCAATCATTGCCACCTTTGGTTTCTTTCCTAAACAACTGTTTCTTACTAGGACTTCGACGCAATAAGTTTTCGTTCTTTTTCGATTAGAAAATTGGCAACACGAATCATTTCAGTATTGCCGCCAGCCATACCGCCTTCGATTCGATATTTACCGTTTACGATTAACGCGGGAACACCGCTAGAGCGATAAGCACGTCCTCTCGCCTCAGCTTGTTGCGTACTAGCACGGACGCCAAAGGAGCTAAAAGTACGAGCAAATTCTTCTGGATCAACACCATATTCGCCAAAGAACTCAGCGATTAACTTCGGGTCATTTAGTCGTCTTCGCTCACGATGAATAGCATCGAACAAAGGCGCATGAATTTTTTCACCTACTTTCAAAGCCTGTGCGGTGTAATAGGTCTGGGCAAACAGTTGATAGGTTTTGTTCCAAATAGCGGGTGTACGGGAGAATACAACGTCATCTGATAACTCCGACTCCCAGGCATTTAGCAAAGGGTCAAAGGCGTAGCAATGGTTACAGCCGTACGAGAAATACTCAGTCACTTCAACTTTTGCGGGATTTTTTGTTTTTATCGGTACCGGCAACTCTACATAATGCGTACCTTCTTCATATTGATCTATCTGGGCTGACGATTCCGCCTGCGCCAACAGGGTAAGGCTCATTGCCCAAAGAAGGGCAAGGGTTTTAACCGGTGCAATAATAGTGTTCATCATTTTCTTCCAATTCGTTTCGCAAATAGTTTCTTTCTGTGATCTTGTAGTCCCGCCATTCGACTTTTCAAGTCCACACTCAACAGTAGACTGATGGTATCAGATTGTAGTTCGAGGGTTATCAATATCACCCCACCTACTTCTGCCTTGGTTCAGAATTCCCGTAGTCTATTCCAACGAGAGACCAGCCGCTTGAGCCGCGCACAAAAAAGGGCTGTTTAAGCCCTTTTTTCCTAAGATATTGATTTAGCTCCAAATTTCGACTGAGCTTCGAAAAAAACCTGCCAGCGAGTGCTATTTCAAACCATAAATATAGCTAGAGACAGCTTCAATTTCTTTATCGCTCAAGTCCATTGCGGTCAATCTCATCATACCGCTATCTCCGTCATTATTTCTTTCTCCACTTCGGAAAGCCTTTAACTGAGTACTTGTATATTCCGGCCACTGTCCTGAAAGTGCTGGAAATGATGCTGCCGAATTACCTCCACCCGTAGGTGAATGGCAGGCAGTGCAGGCAGCAACGCTCTTTCTTGCAATTCCAGCGCGATAGACCGTTTCACCCAGTGCAACTAAATCGGCACTAGCAGCACCACCTATAGCATTCTGTGCAGCATAATAAGCCGCAATATCCATCAGTTGTTGAGGAGAATATGCATCAAGTAAACCTAACATGGTTAGAGCCGTTCGACGGCCCTCCTTAATATCCAGCATCTGCTTCAGCAGGTATTTTTCACCCTGCCCTGCCAGACTAGGGAAAGCGCCAACAAGACTATTGCCATCTTCGCCATGACAAGCCCCACAAACAGCAGTTAGCCCCTTTCCTTCAGCCGCATTTCCATCAGCGAGCAAATTAGTAGAGCCCAGAAGTACCAAAAATCCTAAAATTATTCTCAACATGAGTTTTCCTAAAAACAAATCTATGCAATGCAGTGTAAAATAGCCGACGAATTATACAGTACGGGGCCCACAAGCCCAAAATACATTTTTTAACCAATTTATCATAATCGGCCTGAATTATCATTTAGCACGGTACATCAGGTCAATTCTACCAAAGGACAAGTATGAGCGTTTCAAACCCACACCTTAAACTCGAGAATGCCACTTTCGAGACTAGTGCCGCAACCCTTGCCCAATGTCCGCTGGACGACAAACTGGAAATCGCATTTTGTGGTAGATCAAATGCAGGAAAATCGAGTGCCATAAATTATCTGACCAGTAACAGAAAACTGGCAAGAACGAGTAAAACCCCTGGTAGAACCCAACTCATCAATTTCTTTTCCGTATCAGACTCATTCAGAATAGTTGATTTACCTGGATATGGTTACGCAAAAGTACCGGCAGCGGTCAAGAGAGATTGGCACAGGAATATCGATCAATACTTGCAGAAGCGAGATGCTTTGCAGGGTCTAGTATTAATGATGGATATTCGACATCCTCTCAAGGAGTTTGACCAAACAATGATCGAGTGGTGTCAGACGAGTAAAGTGGCGCTGCACATACTGCTCACTAAATGTGACAAACTAAAGCGTGGAGCGCAATCAAAAGCACTGTTGGCAACGAAGAAAGAATTGCCCGAACATGTAACTGTTCAACTATTTTCTTCTACTCAGGAAATCGGTAAGGATCAATTTATAAAACAATTGCGTAGTTGGCTAACGGTACTCGATATACCACCGGTAGACGAATAGGCTGCGAGTGGTTTGCAACAAGCAAATTGGATCAAATTTTGACAAAAAAAAGCTCCAGTCACCGTTGGGGTTGGGTGACCGGAGCTGGTATCTTCGGTTCTCTTTGGGGGAAAATTACCGAAGGTCTTACTATCGAATGAAAACTATCTCTAAAACTATCCGCTGTATTTCCGTACTTATAATTAAGACTAATCATTCCAAGATAAGTTCCAACCTATTTTTCTTTTTATTACTCAGGATGTAGCGTTCAAGTGATTAACGGTTTATTTCTAAACTAGAAATGAGGCCATAACGATAAAATTTGAGTTACCTGCCGCCAGAGTGAATCGTTAGCCGACAAAAAAAGGCCCTGGTCACCTTTGGGGGGAATGTGACCAGGGCCGATCTCTTCGGTTCTTTTGGGGAAAAATGCCGAAGGTATTACCATCGAACGAGAAACCATCTTTAGTAATAACTAAGAGACTATCTGCCTTACTGTTTCTTGAACATATAATTCAGACTAATCATTTTTAGAAAAGTTCCAACCAGAATAATAGAATTTTGTCTAAAGTGTCGATTAAAGAGGATTAACGGTTAACTCCCTGTTCAAATCCTGAGCACTATCAAGGCACACTCGAAATGAAAACCCGTGTCAGGGTTTCCTCGCGCCATTTAAGACTAATGCGCAACTTCCCAATTTTTGCCTACGCCGGATTCTACAATCAACGGGACATCTAGCTGTGCTGCAGAGGACATTTTTTCATCCAATACAATCATCACCTCGGGAATCAAATCTTCTCGCACCTCAAGAACCAGTTCATCGTGTACTTGCATTATCATTTTCGCGTCCGTTTTTGAACTCATAAGCCAGTCATCTACATTAATCATTGCAAGCTTAATAATATCAGCAGCACTGCCCTGCATCGGCGCATTAATAGCGGCCCGCTCGGCTCCTTGGCGTCGCTGAAAATTGCTTGCGGTGATATCAGGCAAATATAGTCTTCGGCCAAATAAGGTTTCAACAAAACCATTTGCAGCAGCGTCCTCTCGCACCCGGTCCATATAGGCGCGAACACCTGGATATCTCTCAAAGTAGAGATCGATATAATCCTGTGCATCACCTCTTGGAATCGCCAACTGGCGCGCAAGCCCAAAAGCCGACATCCCATAAATTAGGCCAAAATTAATTGCCTTCGCACTGCGTCTCTGGAAATCCTTTACTTCATCGATTGGACTACCGAACACCTCCGCAGCAGTTGCACTATGGATATCAAGTCCATCTTTGAAGGCTTTTAAAAGCCCTTCATCCTTAGATAAATGGGCCATTATTCTAAGCTCAATTTGAGAGTAATCAGCCGCAATCAGTTGATAGCCTGGCGCTGCAATAAACGCTTTTCGAACGCGGCGACCCTCTTCAGTTCGAATCGGAATATTCTGTAAATTGGGATCTTTGCTGGATAGCCTTCCTGTCGCTGCTACAGCTTGATGATAGGAAGTATGTACCCTGCCAGTAGATGCGTGAACTTGCTTCGGTAACTGGTCAGTATAAGTTGATTTAAGCTTTGTTAAGCCTCGGTATTCCATAATAACCTTAGGGAGAGGGTAATCATGAGCAAGCTCCTGCAATACAGGCTCAGCAGTAGATGGCTGTCCCTTAGGCGTTTTCCTAATTATTGGTAGTTTCAATTTCTCAAAAAATATTTGTTGCAACTGCTTCGGCGACCCCAGATTGAACTCTTCGCCCGCTAACGCGTGCGCTTCTTTCTCCAGCTCGTCGATTCGCTCACCAAGATCGCGACTCTGTTCAGACAAAAGTTCAGTATCTAATAACACACCGTTTCTTTCGATTCGGGACAGAACACTGACCAACGGTAGTTCAATATTTTCAAATACGTTCCGCAAACCTTCAACCTCTTTGAGTCGAGGCCAGATTGTCTGATGTAAGCGCATCGTGATATCTGCATCTTCCGCAGCGTAAGTTCCAGCAACATCCAGATCAATCTGATTGAAAGTTAATTGCTTCGCACCTTTGCCAGCGATATCTTCAAAATGAATTGTGCTGCGCCCTAAATACTTCAAAGCAAGATCGTCCATGTTGTGCCGCGAAGCGACAGAGTTAAGAACGTACGATTCAAGCATCGTATCAAATGCTAATCCTTTGATCTCGACATCGTATTTCGCCATCACGCTCATGTCGTACTTCATATTCTGACCAACCTTTTTGATAGAAGGGTCTTCTAGGATTGGTTTCAAACTAGCCAGTACTGTTTCTAGGGAAAGCTGCGTCGGAGCTCCGTCATAGTCATGTGCGATCGGAACGTAAGCGGCTTTACCTGCCTCAATCGCAAAAGAGACGCCGACTAGCTCAGCATCCATATAGTCAAGGCTGGTGGTTTCGGTATCAAAAGCAATAAGTTCTGCCCCAGATAATTTTTCTATCCACCGATTAAACTCTGCAACTTCGAACACAACTTCATAATCGCCATCGGCCACCGGTTCAGGATTGTCAGTCCGTTCAGATAGTTCACCGCCTGAACCCAGCTCTTCAATCCATTGCCTAAATTCGTATTCCTTATAAAGTTTACTTAAGGTTTCCTGATCAGGTTCACGAGTATGCATGTCCTCAATATTATCTTCTAACTCAACATCCAGCTTGATTGTGGCCAACTGATAAGACAGCGGTAAATGAGCAAGCGACTCTCTCAGGTATTCGCCGACCTTGCCCTTGATCGCTTCGGCATTCGCCATGACGCCTTCAAGCGATTCGTATTCTGTTAGCCATTTGACAGCGGTCTTAGGCCCACACTTCGGAACACCTGGAATATTGTCCGCGGTGTCACCGACCAGAGCCAGATAATCAATTATTTGATCCGGTCTGACACCGAACTTCTCTTGTACGCCTGTAATATCCATCTCAACACCCGTCATTGTGTTGATCAGAGAGACATTCTGATTGACCAATTGCGCCATATCTTTGTCACCTGTTGAAATAACGACATGATAATCAGCAGCTTTGGCCTGCACGGCCATGGTGCCAATCACATCATCGGCTTCCACACCGCTCACGCTGATGAGAGGCAACCCCATACCCTTGATGATTTCATGGATTGGCGCAATTTGTTCTCTCAGATCGTCAGGCATTTTGGCCCGATTGGCTTTGTACTCAGGAAACATTTCATTGCGAAAAGTATCACCCTTCGCATCGAACACCACTACAATCGAGCTGTCTGGGTAATCGAGGATCAACTTCTTGATCATGCTAATCACACCCTTAATCGCACCCGTATTAGCACCCTTAGTACTCATCAAGTTCGGAAGTGCATGGAAAGCGCGAAAGAGGTACGATGACCCGTCGACTAGCACCATTAGTTTTGAATTAGTCATTGAATTTCACTGTTGTATATAATTGTTGGAACCATACTTTGAACGACGGATTTTGCCAATGATTCTGAATAATCTTATTTACTCCAGCGCCAATCGATTAAAGGCAATAGTGCTGTTACTGACTATTTTAATGGCTGGTGCTACCAAAGCCACGGCAGAGGAGATTTTTCTCGAGCCAGATACTGGAAACTCCGGTTCTGACATCGAAATTGTGATCGGCGAACGAAAAACTATTTATGAGTACCGCACTAACGGCGTGCTAATCGCAATAAAGGTAGTACCTAAGATCGGCCCTCCCTATTACATGGTACCGGCGGACGGATCACCCCATTACGAAAGCCTTGATCATGCTAAAGCGTTGTATCCACGATGGGTCCTATTCGAATGGTAGTTGGTGTTATATCAAACTTTAAGTGAAGCCGATTACGCAACCCATGAACCATAAAACCCCAGTTACCGGACCTTCTTAGCTATGGCCGCATTTACTCAAATTAGTCGTATGTCGCTGGAGAACTATCTTGCAGTGTTCGATATCGGAGATCTAGTTTCATTCGATCCGATCACCACCGGTATTGAGAACTCCAACTATTTCGTCACATTGAATCATCATGGCACAGAGACTGAATATGTATTGACGATAGCTGAGTCTCTAGATTTCAAAGAGGTGTCCTTCTTCGGTCGACTACTCGATCAACTCAACAAGAAAGGTTTACCTGTACCCAGTCCCTTAAGAACCTTAGACGGTATGTCGAGTACCATCCTGCTGGGCAAACCCGCATGGTTATTTCCAAAGCTGTCAGGTGCCCATCCAACCGTAGCGTCCGCAAATCACTGTAGAATAATAGGTAAGCTTCTCGCAGATATACATGCTGCGTCCAACACCGCAAATTATGATCGAGCCAATCCGTACCATAACGAATGGTCTTGGGAAACGTTAGAAGCTAAGAAAGGCGAGTTGGACAATACCGATTATTCGATGCTGGAGGAGACCTTAAGACTTCACGCAAAGGTGCTCTCAAATCCCTTAGACCTTCCCCGGGGGATCATTCACGGTGATTTATTCATGGATAACACCATGTTTGAAGGGGACAAACTCACAGGCGTCATCGATTTCTACCACGCTTGTGAAGACTACTTGATACAAGATGTCTCAATCGCTCTACTGGTTTGGTGCACAGACGCTGACGGCACAGTTAATCAAAGCCTGTCACAATCACTTCTCACAGGCTATGAAAGTGTCCGCGCCTTTACTGAAGACGAAAAAAATCTGCTACCTGTTTTCTGTAGATCAGCCGCCTCAAGATTTGCTCTAACGCGATTAATAAGTGGTGAAGGGCAAGGTTATCTTAAAGACCCACAAGAGTTTCTAAATATCCTACGACGACTGGAATAAGACCCTAGCGCTGCAGTGAGTTAACAATTGCGGCAATTTTTCCAGCCTGATGGGGTGCTTTGATAAAGCCAACGTACTTTCCTTCAGGACTGACCACGACGATACTCGCACTATGGTCAACCAGATAAGTACCGCGTTCCGGCCCCGGGACCTTGCCGAAAGCAACATTAACGTTGGTCGCCAAATTAACAATCTGATCAAACTCACCGGTGTATCCATCAAAATCAGGATTAAAGCCAACGAGGTACTGTTTAAGTAATTCAGGGGTATCACGCTCGGGGTCTACACTGACCAGCACAACTTTTGGAACTTGTTCGATCTTTTTAAGCGCTTGATTCAAAACACCCAAAGTCGTGGGACAAACATCAGGACAGTAGGTAAAACCGAAGAACAATAATGACCAATGACCTTTCAGTGAGGAAAGTCCTATTTCAGAATTATCTTGATTTTTCAGCTGAAAAGGTCGAATTTCTCTCGCTTCCGGAAAACCAAAATACCCCATTTCCTGGTACTGCATCTCAGTCATTTGTTTAGGTGTCAGAAAACTATATAGGAACATCCCTACAATTAGCGCAATGAACCCGCAGATCCAGATCAGTGTGTTCCTAATATTCTT
>JBLHWY010000100.1:0-23107 GCA_047629195.1 Candidatus Azotimanducaceae bacterium | reverse complement strand
ATCTAGGATTTTCTGCTTTTCCTTCCAACTCGATCCTTGGTACTTCTCTCGTACGCTTTTCACTAATTCTCTACGTGATGACAAGCACATTTGTGCGCGACGTCGCCCTCGATGAAGACGTACCCTTGACGAAACCTTGGCGTGACTAAGCGGCGTGCTGTCCAGTCTGTGTGCTGGAAAATCTCGTACTTAAATTGATCGTCTACACCCAGTAGATCTACAATAGATTGTTTAATATCGATGGCGTCCACAATTCGACGGAAAATTGCGATGCAGCGCGTGTTGATACAAAATGGGAGTTAGGAAATACTCACTCACACGAACAACAGGCTCTGGCGTATTCTAATCACTGTCAGCAAAGCCAGCCGACGGAATACTTCCATCGTTCGAGCACTGACAGTGTTACATTTGGCGCCGCCAACAGCTGCTTCCTGCCCTATATCAATAACACAGACCTTTATGCCGCGATAGCCGCTCTTGGCTGGTCTGTCGCGATGGCTCAGGGCGTGTGGTTACAAGTTATTGCAGATCCTTCAGTAACTTACAAAATTCCAAAAACTCAACATGCTGGTTTTTACCAATCACCACCAGCGCCTGAATTTCAGGTGCTTCAGAACAGGCATTAACTCGCCAGCTAGAACCCGCTGCTTGAACTTCATAGCGGGTCAAATTGCTTTTCTCCTTAAGGGTCACCCAGCCCTTAATTCGATAAACCGAATCAGGAATACGATCTAGTATAGCGAAGAAGGAATCTGCACCGGGCGCTGCAGGCCAATCGATGATGCTTGACCCAAATCCGGAATAGTCGTGATCAAGTGTAACGGGTTCCGGCCGGGCTCCTCGCATGGAAGCACCAAGTACAATTTCAACGATCCCATCACCTATAGTATCTAGCGCAATGACTGAGCGTCCAGGGGCAAAATTGCCCACAGTAGACTGAATGGCGTTAATGTCATCTAAGGGTCTGGTTTTGCTTAAAAAAATCAAGTGGGCAGCGCTAATCTGGCGTTCCAACAAGGGTGCAGTGAAAGGATCGTCAAGATGTGCTTGCATGGTATTAACATCCAACAGTGTGATAATGCCATCAAGCACCGTCGTCTCATTATTCGCTACTGCCTGTGCAATCCCCATGGGGTCACTCAGACCGCTGGCCTCCACTACTATCGCATCAGGTGTGATTTCTCGGCTTCCGATCTCGGCAAGCGCTAGCTGCAAATCGCTATTGAGTACGCAACAGGCACAACCGTTCTCCAACTGAATCGTTTCAGCAGAAGATGTTCGAATAAGCGCTGCATCAATATTGATTGTGGAGACATCATTGACGATGGCAAGTATGTTGAGTTGAGATTCAGTTAGCAACTTACACAAGAGCGTAGTTTTTCCAGCGCCTAAGAAACCGCTGAGCACCGTCACTGGAATCTGCCTTGCACCCTTATCTAACTGCATGCGTGGTAGAGTTGAGCCAACCTCTTGCCCCCTTTGGATGCCGGTCCACTTGTTCGTGCTTTTTTCTTCATCTGTTGGTGGGCTGCCAAGGGTATACAGTAATCGGTCCCATGCGTTAGACAATGCTTTTTCATCGTCTTCAGATTGAGGGGTAGGTAGGCTATGTTCTCGCGGCATTAAATTCACCTGCAAGAATAGTCCCGTGAATTTTGATGTCTTTAAGTTTGACTGGATCAACCTCATATGGATCGTCCTGTAGGATAACGAAGTCGGCGTGTTTTCCTGCTTCAATACTGCCCAGACAGTGATCCTGATTAAGCACAAAGGCTGCATCAATAGTGATGGCGCGTAGCGCCTGTTCAACGGAAATTCGTTCGCCAGGGGCAACTACAGTTGTCCCGTCAGCGGCGAGTCGATTAACTGCGATCCAGGCAGCAGTCAGCGGATGCATTGGCGCCACAACCAGGTTGTAATCAGAATGCAGCGCAAAAGTCGCACCACTACGAACTAATGACCCTAACCTCGCAGTAGCTTCTGAACGGTCGGGGCCAAAACCGTGATCCGCATGTAGCTGGCTGCGATAATGCACAAAATATGGGTTCACGCTGGCGACGCCGCCGAGCGCTGCCAGTCGCTTCGCTTGCGCCGGTGTGCTGATGCAGTAATGTTCAATCGTGAACCTGTGATCAAAGCGAGGCGAGTCATTTTGCAACGCATTGAGCGTATCAAGCGTCATGTCCACGGTCTCATCACCGTTCGCGTGGGAATGAATCTGGATACCATTTTTCCAGAATGGCAACATACGATCGAACATCTCCTGCCAAGGAATTTCTCCTGTCAGGCCTTCTTCGCCATCAAGATAACCTGGAAAGTTAAGACGCAACGTCATCGATGGGTAAGATCCGTCATTGACATATTTGACGCCGTGAACTGCCAGCCGATCGGTCGCTTTTGCCGCCATCGTTTCATAGAATTGTAAAAAATCGTCGCCGAAGCGCCTGCGTAAAGTTGGCTCAAAAGGGACTAGAAACATGCGTAACGGAAGCATTCCATTCGCGATAGCTTCAGCGTGATCGTCCCATTCAGTCTCAAAAGACTGAAGCCCGTAAATCATGTCAGCTGTCGTCGTAACACCACTATTGACCGCAACCTTCCCCTGCAACTCCAGTGCCGCTCGACCAAATCCATTGGCATAAAGCTGATCGCGCACGGGACGAGAAGCCACAGCCGTTGCAGCTGTTTCAACAAACCAGCCATTCAAAGAACCGTCGGGAAATCTACCCAACCCGTGCAGTCTAGTATCCTCATCAACACCAATCTGATTGATCATCGGTGTATTGGTGTAGATAATGTGGGGAGCATATGCGATCACCCATATCGGCACTTCCGTTGATATCTCATCCAGCATTTTCCGGTCAAGATGACCACGCTGCATGCCCGGGTCGTAGCCCCACGCGACGAGGGGATGGTTATCCGCCGAAGGCCCCTTGTCATTTCGACTTTCCACCAGTGACTTAAGTCGTGCGATGACGGCGTCGCGGTCAGCTAGACTAGACACCGGCCGACCTTGCGGGTCTGTTGAATCAATCGGTCCTACGTAATTCAGCCCCATGTAAGTACCGGAAAGCCTGAGGTGCGTATGTGGATCTATAAAGCCGGGCAAAAAAATCCGGTCTTGAAATGTGTCGTCAATTTCGTGAGGCACACGGCGCAGCCAGGGTTGCATAGATTCAAGTGTGCCAACAGATACAATCCTGCCATCGGAAATCGCCACAGCGCTAGCAAGCGGGCGACCTTCGTCCATCGTGTGTATCCGCTTTGCTGTGAATACCTTCAGCCTTTCCATAAAACATTCCCCTTCCCGAATTTCAGCTCTGGTCCTGACTTCACAAATTCAACGGCTTCTGTAGTGTCGTCCCAGTCCATCGCACGTTTAAACAGCAACTGCCAGCAACAATCTTTGTCCAGCTTTGCAGCATCTCGACTAGTCATAAACAAACTTTACTATTGCCGAGTGGTTTTTCATATACGAAACATGTAATATTTTTATTAACTTTACGAAATATGGAAAGGAATCGAATAACGTGGGCAGCAACAACATATTTGGCAAACAACTTCGAGCATTCAGGAAAAAGAATGCGATGACTCTAGCGCAGCTATCGCAAGCATCAAACATATCCACAGCAAGTATTTCTAAAGCGGAAAACGGCAAAATTTCACCGACTTATGATGTTTTGGAGAAACTTGCACGGGGTCTTGGCATATCCTTTAGCGAACTTGTCTCTGAGCAGCACCCGTCAGAAACAAACAGTTCGAGCCAGCATTCAGGCTCTGGGCTCGCCCGGGTCTCGGTTAATCAGGGCGCCCCTAAAGTGACCATTTCATCTGCCCAGTATGACTACATTTATCTTAGTGCAGATATGAAGAGCAAAAAAATGGTACCCATTATTATGCGACTTAAAGCGCACTCTATCGAGACCTTCGGAGATCTGATAGCACATGGCGGAGAAGAGTTTTTGTATGTACTTAAGGGATTCGTTCATGTCCACACGGAACACTACCAGCCGAAAAAATTGAAGAAGGGCGATAGCATGTATCTCGATAGCCAAATGGGGCATGCCTTTATCTCATCAGGTAAAACAGAAGCTGAAATTTTGACCGTCGCAACGGAACCCGTCTCCTTGCATTGAGCCTAAAAAGGAATTGTTTTGGATCGTTATTCGATATTCAGCCTCGCCGGACACGCCCGCGCCCACCATGAAAATTGGCAACGTGTATGGCGCAATCCGACAATTAAAAAGAGCTACGATGTCATCATCGTAGGCGGTGGTGGGCACGGATTAGCGACAGCCTATTATCTTGCAAAAAACCATGGTGTTAAAAACATCGCTGTGATTGAAAAGTCTTACCTCGGCGGCGGAAACACAGGGCGGAACACGACCATTGTCAGATCAAACTACCTGTGGGACGAAGCTGCACAGTTATACGATTTTTCACTGCGGTTGTGGGAAGGATTGAGTCAGGAACTGAATTTCAATACCATGTTCAGTCAAAGAGGCGTCCTGAACCTCGGACACTCGCTGCAGGACATGCGTGACATCTCACGACGCGTCAATGCCAATCGTCTGAATGGCATTGACGGCGAAGTACTGGATACAAGGGAAGTGAAAAAACTCGTGCCCTTGATCAATGATTCCCCAAACATACGTTATCCAATTATGGGCGCGTCCTGGCAGCCCCGTGGCGGTAATGCGAGGCACGATGCTGTTGCCTGGGGTTATGCACGAGGAGCAGATAAAATGGGCGTCGATCTCATTCAGCAAACCGAAGTCACTGGTTTGCATATTGAGCACGGCGAAATCACCGGCGTTGATACCTCGGCTGGGCCCATTACCGCCAAACAAGTCGCTTGTGTAACTGCGGGTAATTCCGGGGTGCTTGCTAGCATGGCTGGTCTCAGATTACCCATTGAGTCCCATCCTTTACAGGCACTAGTTTCAGAGCCTATCAAACCCGTGCTTGATTGCGTCGTGATGTCAAATGCAGTCCACGCCTACATAAGCCAGTCTGACAAGGGTGACCTGGTGATCGGTGCGGGAATTGATGCTTACAACGGTTACGGACAACGTGGGTCGTTGTCGGTGGTAGAACATTGTGTTGGTGCCATTGTTGAAATGTTTCCTGCATTTTCCCGCGTTCGCATGAACCGAAACTGGGCCGGCGTTGTTGATACCACACCGGATGCATGCCCTATTATTGGTAAAACACCCGTCAAAGGTCTGTACTTCAATTGCGGCTGGGGAACCGGAGGCTTTAAAGCGACGCCGGGTTCAGGGTTCGTTTTTGCCGAGACCATTGCCAAAGACGAACCGCATTCACTCGCCGCACCCTTCAAGCTGGATCGTTTTTATACGGGCGCGCTAATTGACGAACACGGCGCCGCCGGTGTAGCTCACTAAGGGGTTGAACAATGTTTTTAATTTATTGTCCTTACTGTCAAGAAACCCGCGAGGAGGAAGAGTTTTCCTATAGTGGTGAAGCAGAGATAGCGCGTCCGAAGTCGCCAGAAACGCTGACCGATCAGCAATGGGGAGACTACCTCTTCTTTCGAAAAAACCCACGTGGTGATCATCGTGAAATGTGGTATCACGCTGCGGGCTGCCGTCGTTTTTTGAAGGTGCTTCGAAACACTGTGACCTACGACATTCATGCAACCTGCCGCATTGATCAACAGTTCCCGGCTGATGAGGAAGAGGCGTGAACCAAATCAATCGATTGCCAACGGGTGGGCGGGTAGATCGCAACAAACCCCTCTCTTTTCTGTTCGATGGTCAACAATATCTGGGGTGCGCGGGAGATACCGTGGCATCGGCGTTACTTGCCAACGGCGTCAGTATTGTGGGGCGCAGTTCTAAATACAGCAGGCCAAGAGGTATCGTGGCTGCGGGAGTAGAAGAGCCAAATGCACTGATGCAGCTGGGGACAGGCGCCACAACAACGCCCAACGTTATCGCCACACAGGCAGAACTGTTCGAAGGCTTGGTTGCCAAGCCAACCAACGGCTGGCCTTCTGCAAAGTATGACCTAAGCTCCGTTATTGGCGCCTTTGCGCCGCTTTTGCCGCCAGGCTTTTACAATAAAACGTTTATGTGGCCAGCCAAAGGCTGGAAGTTCTACGAGAAGTTTATTCGTCAGATGGCAGGGTTTGGTCGCTCACCCACAACGGCTGACCCAGACTGTTACGACAAGTTAAATCACCATTGTGATGTGCTGGTTATTGGCGGAGGTCCGGCAGGTCTTGCTGCTGCAACTACGGCAGCAGACAGCGGCGCGCGCGTTATTATTGTTGACGAACAATGTGAAATAGGAGGGAGTCTGCTTTACAGTACCGAGCACATTGAGGGGCTGCCTGCTTTACGCTGGGTTGTAGAAACTGAAGCCGCACTTGCCGCCAGAGATAACGTCACCATATTAACCAGAACAACAGCATTTGGTTACTACGATCACAATTTTGTCGCCGCGATGGAAAGGCGGACAGATCACTTCAGGCCAGTTCCAGTGTCTACCACAGCGACTGGCAGTCGCCAACGTCTACACCGTATTCGAGCCAGACAGGTTATACTCGCCACTGGCGCACTAGAGCGCATACCTGTTTTTGCGAACAACGATCGACCAGGCGTCATGCTGGCTTCCTCGGTTTCCACCTACATCAATCGCTACGCCGTTGCGCCAGGTAAACGAATGGTGCTATTTGCTTGCGCAGATGCCGCCTATCAAACCGCACTCGACTGGCTGAATGCAGGCCGCGAAGTTGTCGCTGTTATTGACCCACGCGTACCTGACGCTGGTGACAACAACATCATCGGAGAGAAAGCCCAGGCTGTTCGAGACCGACAGATAGAAATCATCAGTGGCAGCGCCATTATTGACGTCAAAGGGCGTCGCCGGGTCAACGGTGCTATTGTTGCCCCTGTCAGCCGTGATTTTAAAACCGTGTGTGGCTCCGCCAAAATATTTTCCTGTGACCTAATCGCTGCGTCTTCTGGCTGGAGCCCCGTGATTCACCTTTCCTGCCACACGGGAAGTAAACCCACATGGAACGTTGAGAAACAGGCCTTCCTTCCACCTTCGAGGAAGGGCAGTCTTACTGCGGGCAGTATCAATGCGACTTACAATCTCGATGCTTGCCTGAACGAGGGATATCGGGCGGGCTTTGATGCTGCAACAGCGACCGGCTTTAGCATAACCAAACCGAAATCACTGATAACGCGCCCCACTCACGAAACGCCACCAGCAAAAATATTTGTCGTGCCACACGAGCGAATAGTAACAAGGGCGCCAAAACAATTTGTTGATTTTCAGAACGATGTGACGGCTGCGGCTATTCACATTGCCACCATTGAAGGCTACGAGTCAATCGAACACGTCAAACGGTATACAGCGCTCGGTTTTGGCACCGATCAGGGTAAGTTGGGCAACGTCAACGGAGTCGCGGTGCTAGCTAATGCGTTGGGGAAAGACATCAGTGGAACAGGCACCACCATTTTTCGACCTGCCTATACTCCTGTCACGTTTGGCGCTATTGCAGGTCGCGATATCGGTGATTTGCTGGATCCTGTACGGCAAACACCAATGCACCAATGGCACGAAAAAAACGGTGCGATTTGGGAAAATGTCGGGCAATGGAAACGGCCATGGTTTTATCCCCAGGGCAAGGAGTCGATGCGCCAGGCAGTGAAACGTGAGTGTCAGGCCGTACGCAATGACGTTGGCATTCTTGATGCGTCAACACTAGGCAAAATTGATATTCAAGGGCCTGATGCAGGAAAATTTCTGGACAGGATATACACTAACCGCTTGTCAAACTTAAGCGTCGGCAGCTGTCGCTACACTATGATGTTAAAGGAAGACGGTATGGTCTTCGACGACGGTGTGGTAGCCCGTCTGGCGAAAAATCACTACGTTGCGACGACAACAACCGGCGGTGCCGCCGAGGTGTTGCAGTGGATGGAATTGTGGCTGCAGACAGAGTGGCCAACGCTAAAGGTGTACTTAACCTCAGTGACCGACCATTGGGCGACCATCGCCGTTGCGGGGCCCAAAAGCCGTCTGGTATTGGCCAAGCTCTGCGACGATGTTGAACTCGATGGAGACCAATTTAAGTTTATGCATTGGCGTTTGGGTCAGGTTGCAGGTGTTTCAGCGAGGATTATGCGCATCAGTTTTACCGGAGAATTAAGTTTTGAAATTAATGTCCCTGCGGACTGCGCCCAGTTCATCTGGCAGGAATGTATGATCGCAGGCGCTGAATTTGGCATCACGCCCTATGGCACAGAGACCATGCACGTACTCAGGGCAGAGAAAGGGTTCGTCATTGTTGGTCAGGACACCGATGGTTCTGTGACACCCTTTGACCTCGGTATGAGCTGGATTGTGAACAATAGGAAACCTTTCAGCTTTTTGGGTAAGCGATCTTTATCTCGCAGTGATACAAACCGCAAGGATCGAAAACAATGGATAGGCCTGCAGCCCACCGATCCCGAAGCAAAACTGCCAGAAGGTGGACAGTTGGTAGACGATGCGACCCAGCCCCTGCCGATGAAAATGTTAGGACACGTCACTTCAAGTTATTACAGCCCAACACTCAACTGCACAATTGCACTGGGGTTTGTTACCAATGGATTCAATCGTATGGGTGATACAGTTTATTGCCCGCTTGCTGATGGGAAAGTGGTGGCCGCTAAAATTGTATCGTCAGTGTTTTTTGATTCTGACAGTGAGCGCCAAAATGTCTAAGCCAATACAACGAGAAAATCGACATCCCGCGTTAGCGCATCTTGATAGCGATCAGGAAGTCGGCACCACAACCATAGGGGAGCTCGCCGGCTTCACCTGTCTTGATTTGCGAGGCGATAGTGAAAGCCCAGAATTTTGCCAGATTGTGCAGCAAACATTAAGAGTAGCACTGCCGACAACACCCAATACCCGAACCCACAACAATGATGGCACCATGTTGTTCTGGTTAGGATTAGACCAATGGTTCGTCCTGATTCCCGGTTATGACAATGAGAACGATAGCCAAAGCTATGAAGCCAGAATGCAGGCGTCTAACTTTCAGGAATTTGCAGTGACCAACGTATCTAGTGGTTTTGCAATGCTCTCTCTTCAAGGCAACGGTGCAAGCGAGACAATTCGTCGATCTACTCCTTATGACTTGCAGAAACTTAATTTGAATCGTTGTACTCAAACTGTATTCGCCAAAACTCAAGTATTGATGTGGCCGCAGGATCAAAACGACTACCGACTGGTAGTGAGACGAAGTTTGGCAGGCTATCTACACCATTGGCTGTGCGATGCGGCACGCGAGTAACAAAGTCTGACTAATGTCAGGATAGGATTTACACAAAACAAAGGATCTTGAAATTATGCCACTCACCAAAATCAAATCGGAGCACAAAAAGCCAAGTGTCATGGTACAACTCGACACCGATGTTGGCGCTATAGTGATTGAAGTGAACACCGCTGCAGCGCCGAAGACCTCAGCGTATTTTCTTGGTCTGGTCGACCAGAACCTCTTTTCTGACGCTAGCTTCTACCGATCAGGTGCCTCGTTTGCCTCTGACACCAGTCAGTCACAGTTAGTCCAGGGCGGCGTCCTCCATCACATTATGAGTGGCATTGAACGAACGGCAATCAGCGAGATTGGTGTGCCACTGCTTAAAGAGATCGAAACAACAGATGCCACTGGATTGCAGCATCAACTTGCCACGGTTTCGTTTGCGAGAGACTTGTTTGCCACAGGGTATGTCATACCGGAGCTATTTATTTGTCTGGGCGAGCTTCCACAATGCGACAGCTATGGCCGTACCGAACCTGACACGCTAGGGTTTCCGGCATTCGCAAAGGTCGTTTCGGGTATGAATGTTGTACAGGAAATTGCCAATAGAGATACTGGTGGCGCAACCACAATGTCGGCATTGCAAGGACAAATGCTTTCACACCCGGTAGCTATTTTGCGAGTCTTTCGCTGTTAGGAGGCGCAAACATCACAATTTTTCTTTCGGGCCGCTCATTCATCTCTACATCACCTCATCAAACTATTTCGGTGCTACCATGCGGGTAGTTGCTGATCCAAAAATCGTTCAGAAGATGCGAGAGCAGGCCGAGAGGCAGTCACCCTAAATCCAGCCAGCAGCAGGAACGGCAATCCAATCCTGAGGCAAGCAGACTAGATCACCTAAGTAATCAGCGCGACAGCCCACGAACTGCTCATTCTGAATTATTAATCCCCCAAGACGATGCTTTGACACGCTGGAAAAATCCGCTTTATACTTCCTTTTCTCCGGGGAAACTCGATTAGGCGATTCAGGAGTAGGTTCTATGAAAATCATTGACGTCAAAGTCACCGTCTGGGAGTGGAAGGACATTCCCCCAACGAGATACACCAGCCGTGCTAGCAGTTCCGGCAGTCGAACCGCGCAAATGGCGCTGGTTCGGATCATCACCGAAAGTGGACTTGAAGGTCACGCGTTTCTTGGCTCAGCGCTCAGTGCTCTTGGCACCGATGCGCAATTGATTATTCAGCGCTACAAGCCGATGCTCGTTGGTCAAGACGCCCTGGCCCGCGAACGGATCTGGCAACAAATGGCCGGCTGGGCAATGGGCAGTGTGATGCGCGTTATCGGGGCAATCGACGTCGCCCTATGGGATGTCGCGGCCAAGGCTGCAGGCGTGCCGGTCCACCGTTTGATGGGGTCCTTTCGCGATTCGGTGCCAGCTTACGCCAGTTCAGCGGTGTTGGGTGATCCGAGCGAATACGCCGACGAAGCAGTGAGATACAAGGAAGCAGGTTGGCAGGCGTACAAAATCCACCCGCCAGTGGAGCCCGAGAAGGGCATCGAGATCAGTCGTGCGGTGCGCAAAGCGGTGGGTGATGACTACCGGGTGATGCTTGACTCGACCTGGTCCTACGACTATCCGGCAGCCCTGCGGGTAGGCCTAGTGGCTCAGGAACTTGGCTTCTACTGGTATGAAGATCCGCTGCCATTCGATGATCTATACGGTTATGAAAAACTGAAACGGGATCTGCAAATTCCGATTATGGCGACAGAGATGCCCAGCACCGGTCCATCGGCCTACGCGCCGTGGATCCTTAACCGCGCAACCGATTACCTGCGCGGCGATGTGGCGATCAAGGGCGGACTCACGTCTTGTCTGAAGACGGCACACCTGGCCGAGGCGTTTCAGATGAATTATGAAGTTCATCACGGTGGCAACTCGCTCAACAACGTCGCCAACCTGAACCTGATCATGGCCATACCCAATTGCGAGTACTTCGAGGTTTTACTGCCCGACGAGGTGCAGAAACACGGGTTGGTTCAGGATATCGAGGTTGATGCAAACGGACTTGTACACGCGCCAACCGAACCTGGCCTTGGAGCACAGATTGACTTTGAGATGATAGAACGCAATAAAATTGCAGAGCTTTAGGGACGCCGGGCGCCAGATGCACGAATGATCAAGGCGCGAGTTTTCGTTTCCCGCTCCTTGAACTGCGCACGCTACCGACGAGAGAAACCGCGACGGATCTGCTGGTCGCATCTTGTTGCCTCAGGCATGCCATGAAAATCGCAGCTGTGCCACTTTGTCATCATTTTTCCTAGCAAGTTTTAGTTATCGTTATTGCCTTTTTTACAGCACTAAAACACTTATTCGAAGCAGGGCCCCAAATCATTCGACCTGATGGGTAATACCCAAGGTGAACAAAGTTATTGGGGCGATACTAGTAAAACGCGACCCTGACTTTTAAAACATCTCCGCATGTTTAATCTCGGCATCTCATTCGATCTGGCTTAGTATAGGCGCTGATGACGGGATATCTCCGTTCGTAACCAAAGGGGGCTTGCATGGTAGGCAGATCGCGGGGTCGACCAGAAAAATCAACCGGGGGCGCTATCCTCGACGAAGATTTATTGGATTTGGTACTTCAAGCCTTTGGTAAAAGTGGTTTTGATGGCACGTCCGTTAGAGAAATTGCGCGCGAGTTGAATGTGAGTCATAACTTAATTCCGCAACGCTTTGGTACTAAGAAAAAGCTTTGGTTTGCTGCCGTAGATTATGGCTTTAGTCGACTTGAACAGGAGCTTGTTCGAGAGGGAGAAATACTCGGCGAGGATCAGTTGGTGGTATTGCGAGGTCTACTTGCCAAAACCATCGAACTGCATGCAACCTATCCAGCGCTTCTGCAAATCGTGAACCAAGAAGCTGGGCAGCCGGGGCCAAGGTTAGATTATCTTGTTGATACCTATATCAATCCTGCCCGTGAATTTGGAGATCAGTGGATCGCTAAGTTGGTTGCCGAAGGTCGTTTGAAAGCGGCTTCTGGCAGTTTATTGTATTTTTTAACAATACACGGCGCGGGCGCAATGTTCGCACTTCCTGGATTGACACAAAGAATGGGGGATCAGCATGGCGAGGCTCGCGTGAAAACGATCCGCAGGCAAGCGCAACAAGCAGCTGATATCATTTTTAATGGTCTACTGCCTCGATAAAAATGCCATAAACAATGACTCTAAAAATTGACAACTGTCACCAAGGCGTGATTCTATCACCCTTTAACTATCAAATTTCGAGGCTAACATTGAGAGTCGAATATGCATGATTTAGTGATCCGAGGTGGAATGGTCGTTGATGGCACGGGTGGACCTGCGCAGTTGCAGGATGTGGCTGTCGATGGGAAAACGATCACCGCAGTAGGCGCGGATATTGGACCAGGCCGTGAAGAAATCGACGCGACTGGGTTGCTTGTTACGCCAGGTTGGGTGGATATACACGCCCACTATGATGGTCAAGTCACTTGGGACCCTTATCTGACACCTGCCGGTTGGAATGGTGTGACGACCGTTGTCATTGGTAACTGCGGCGTAGGTTTTGCGCCAGTGAAGCCAGATCAAAAAGAATTCTTAATACAGCTTATGGAAGGGGTTGAGGATATTCCCGGTAGCGCCCTCGCTGAAGGTATTCGTTGGAACTGGGAAACCTTTCCTGAATATCTTGATGCACTAGGTGCGCAACCTTACGTCATTGACGTAGGCACTCAGGTGCCACATGGTCCTGTTCGTACTTACGTTATGGGTGAACAAGGCGCTGCTGACAATTATGCAACGCCGGAACAAATTCAGAGTATGGCTGAGATCGTGAAAACCTCTCTTGACGCCGGAGCTCTCGGTTTTTCAACCTCTCGAACCAAGCTGCATCGAGCAAAAAATGGTGATCTTGTCCCCGGTACGCTAGCTGCTCGTGAAGAATTGTTAGGCATTGGCAGGGTGTTGGGTGAGGTGGGTCACGGTGTCTTTCAGATGGCCAGCGACTACAAGCCAGAAGACTATGAACTTGGTTGGATGAAACAGCTCAGCTTAGAGACAGGGTGCAGGATATTGTACAGCGTAGTGCAAAGTTCTGGCGATCCTGATCAGTGGCGTAGGCTACTCCGGGCGTCGGAAGTGGCAGCAGATGAAGGCGCTTTGATCAGCCCGCAGATTGCGCCAAGGCCAGCAGGATTGTTGTTAGGATTTGAAAGTAGCGTTCATCCCTTTATGTTGCACAAAGATTACAAGCCGCTTCATCATCTTTCAGGAGAAGAAAAGAAGAAGGCCTTGGCAAATCCTTCAGTTCGGCAAGCCATTCTGACTAATTTACCTGACTATGATCGATTTGATGGTGTCCTCGGCATGATTCTTAAAAGTTTCGATATGATGTACCCACTGGGTAAATTACCAGACTATGAGCCCGCGCCTGAAAATAGTATTGCCGCGATTGCCGCTAAGAGAAGCTGCACGCCGCAGGAGATACTGTACGATGTAATGATGCGCGACCCCGGTGAGGATCTAGTCTATCTGCCCATGTTGGGATACTCAGATCAAAATCTTGATGCGACTGCCGAGCTTATGCGTCACCCGAACACAATCTATGGATTAGCCGATGGTGGTGCGCATTGCGGTGTCGTCAGTGACGCCAGCATTCCAACATTCTTGTTGACCCATTGGGCGCGAGATCGAACTCGTGGCGACCGTATTCCCATCGAAGAACTCATTCATAATCAAACCAGCGTGACAGCTAAGTGTTACGGGCTAGATGACCGCGGTGTCATCGCACCCGGTATGAAAGCCGACCTGAATGTCATCGATTTCGACAAACTACAAATTCACGGACCCCGCGTTGCCTATGATTTACCCGCAGAAGGTAAGCGATACTTACAGGACGTGACAGGTTACCGAGTGACTATTTGCAGCGGCCAAATTATCTATCGTGACGGCAAGGCAACAGGGGTTTTACCGGGTCAACTGATTCGTGGCCCTCAATCCGCGGCAACGCAAACACTTGAAATAGCAGGACAAACAACATGATGGATAGCTCCGTATCGCAGGTCACCGTACCGCTCCCTGGTCGAGCTGGCGACCCTGATTTCCATCTTAAAACTTATATGTCTGGCACGGGACCCGCAGTCGTCTTCGTGCATGGCTTTCCGGATCTAGCTTTAGGTTGGCAAAATCAATTACCGGTCGTGGCAGCGGCAGGTTTCAGAGTCATCGCGCCGGACATGCGCGGCTATGGAGGTAGTTCCTGTCCTGCCGATGTTGATCAGTATTCTCTCGCTGAGTTAACCGGTGACCTCGCGGCATTGCTTGATGCACTCGACATAGATCGTGCCGTTTTTGTCGGTCATGACTGGGGCGGTTTTGTCACATGGGGAATGGCGGTATTGCACCCAGATAGAGTTGTTGGAATTGCAGCAGCCTGCACGCCTTATATGCCATTCCCAAGTTTGGCGAAACATCTCGCCGTGGTCGATGGTGAAATTGACCGTCAATATGTTGCATGGTTTCAAGAGCCCGGCGTTGCCGAAGCTCACATGCAGGATCATGTAGGGACGATTGTGACGAACATCATGCGTAGTAGTGTACCTTTGCGTGAAGTTTATGAAGCTGCGCTACAGCAGGACGGTAAAATCAGCATGAATCCATTCTTAAATCCTAAACCGGATGGTGGTACAGGCAAGCTTTTACTCGATGATGAAAGCTATGCACATTACGTCAAATGTTTCACTGAAACGGGCTTTAGAGGTGGCATTAATTGGTATCGGAATATTGATCAGAATGCCGAGAGCCACCCAGAGGTTGGCGTAAAACCCCTCGACATCCCTTGTTTGATGCTGACTGCTGAGTGGGATCCAGGTCTTCGGCCGGCATTCGCCGCTGATATGCCAGAACGATGTAGCCAGCTGGAAATACACTTGGTCGAGAAGTCAGGTCATTGGATGCAGCAAGAACATGCTGATCTTTTTAATCGTTATCTGCTCGGCTGGTTAGAAAACGTCCAGCAATGAGGCCTGCTATTGAGGCATGTTCGCAAACCATTGATGTCAAATGGCAGTGTTTGCAAGGATTGGCAATAGACACCAACTTTCAACGAAGGCGACTACTTCTCACAATGCTTTTCTGGCTGGCATCACCACGTTAGCGAATATTAACCCCGCTACCAGCGACATCAATATCAAGAAGGTTTCCTGGCCGATATGATCGATTTTGAGAATATCTTGGCCGGAGATAAAGGAATTGAGTCCAATATAGGTTTTTGAGCCTGGCACCAGCACAATTAAACCGTGCATCGCGACAATGGTAGAGGGAGCGTTAGCAATGCGTGAAAATATATTAGCAAACACGCCGAGTGCAAATGCGCCGACAAAGGCTCCAAGTCCGTTTTCAAGATAAACGGAGCTCCAAGTTGATGCAGCGTAGGCAACAAAGGTGGATGCTATTGCCCAAGGTACATGTTTCATGCGGGTGCGAAATATGGCAACCAGACCGACACTAAGCATGAGTACACCCAACCAATTAACCCAAAAAGGTAGAGTGACTGCCAGTTCCAACTCCTGCTGACCAAACAGTTGGTAGCCCAAGCTAACGCCCAAAAAAGCACCGAAATACAGTTTGAATAGCTGCATTGTGGCATCCATTATCCGAGCCGTTCCCGATACCATGTTGCGTGACGATAATTCGGCTAATCCCATAGTCAATGACAAGCCAGGCACTAATATGATCAAAGAGGAGAGAATGATCAGCCAGATATTAAACCCTGACGTTGAATAATGGTTAATAGCACAGGCTGCAAAGCCAACTGAAAACGAAGCGACGGGCTCCAACATTAACTTAACGCGTTGTGAGCGTTGAGCCCAGAGCGTCCAAAAATACACCATGAAACTTAACAAACCCGAATACATGATTTCTGACCAACCAGCTCCCATCAGCATCGCAAATGCGCTGGTCGATAAGCCAAAAGCCACGCCAGTTAGGCTTTTGCCATAGGGGCTGGGTGTTGCGTCAATCTCGTCCAAGCGCTGGTCCGCTTCCGCAAGCGATATGCTCCCTGACAACAGTTCGTGGGCTAATTCGTCAGTCAGGGATAGGGAGTTCATATCCAGATCTCCAGGCTGCATGCGGGCAGAGTGGTTATATTCATCTTCATGATGATCGCTCCACAGCACGATAATTAAATAGGTAGGGGTAGAGTTAAAGGATGCATGGAGGCCAAAATGCGTCGCGACTTCAGTCAAATACGCTTCCAAGCGAAACGATGGTGAGCCGTATTTATGCAACATTTTACCCAGCTTGAGGATAAAACGACGTATTTGAATAAACTCTATCTTGTCCATTTCTCTACTACTTCTCGCGGCAATAAATCGGCCGCGAACTCTAGAGATAGATCAAGCAAGATGCAACGTACATTTTTGAGAGATTGGAATGATTAAAGCTAATGGTTAGCTTTAATCACCAAAGGGCCTTATTGGCGAGCCAACCGTGTAGTTTTTCCGGTGGTTGGCATCGTGAAATACAAGTAAGCCGCTACCGCGCCTTGCTACGCTTTCGTTAGCGTTTGATCGTTAACCAGCGCATCTAGTTGTCTCTGAACACCCTTTGCCCACCATGGATGGGTTAGTATCCAAAATTTGTCGTTTTTAATGGCGTCGAACACCAGTTCGCCCACTTCATCAGGTTGCATACCGGCTTCAAGTGATGCCTGAATACTGCTGGCCATTTTCCCAGCGTTCGGTCCATCGGCTTTTGGCTTCGCCTTGCCCGGCCTGAATTCAACTGAATGCCTGCTGATGTTGGTATTGATGGGCCCGGGGCACAGTACAGAGGCTGTGATTGGGCTGTCCTTTGCGCGTAATTCACGTTCGGTTGCCGCCATCAAAGCAACAACGCCGTGTTTTGCAACATTGTAAGCGCCCATCATCTGACTAGAGATCAAGCCAGCCATTGAAGAGGTTGAATTGACATGTCCCTCTCCGGCCTCTTCAATGAGCGGCAGAAACACGTTGAGACCATAGATAGGACCCCAGAGATCGACATCAATGATCCACTTCCAATCCGCTAATTTCATTTTTCTCGCTGAGGTGGGAATGCCCACGCCGGCATTATTACAAAGCACGTTGACCGAGCCATAAGTTGTCGTCGCAAGTTCAGCCAATGCTTCTACTTCTTCAAGTTTTGAAACGTCACACCTTCTGCCGACGACTTCCACGCCAGCATCACCAAACTCTTTTAGCGCATTTTTAAGTGCGGCATCATCAAGGTCCGCCAGTACCAGTTTCATTCCTCGCTGGGCAAATGACCTTGCCATACCCAGACCAATCCCGCTTGCGCCGCCGGTTATAACGGCTACACGTCCATCAAAATTTTGCATACTTTTTCCTCACTAATTTCCATTCACATTTAGGCGGTCATGGCACCGTCGATGACAAACTCTGACCCGCTGCAGTAACTGCTCTCGTCTGAAGCCAGGAACAGCGCAAGATTTGCCACTTCAGATGCATCAGCGTAGTGGCCCATGGGTATTCGTTCGCGAACGCTCTCGTTGATGCCTTTACGGCTGAACTCGTCGACCATTGCGGTTTCGATGATGCCTGGGTGGATGGAGTTGACGCGGATGCCGTGCGGTGACAGTTCCTGAGCGGCGCTTTTAGTCATGCCGCGCACGGCCCATTTACTGGCGCCATAGGCGAAGGCTCCGCCAGAACCGCGCATGCCTGCAATGGACGAGATGTTGATGATCGATCCTGACTTCTGGCGAGTCATGATCGCAGCGACCGCCTGAAGTCCGAGGAACACGCCAGTTTGATTGATCGCGATCGTGCGGTCCCAGAGTTCCCGCTCGGTGTCGGCCATCCCCATCATATGGAAGATGCCAGCGTTGTTGATGAGCACGTCGAGGTGAGCATTCTCTTTTTCGATGCGTGCGACAATTGCGGTCCATGCGTCGCTGTCGGTGACGTCGTGTTCGATGAATGTAGCGCCAATCTCGGCGGCGGTCTTTTGACCCTCGTCGACTAATACATCGGTTAGATATACCTCGGCGCCTTCAGCGCGAAACAGTTTGCCTTCCGCGGCGCCCTGGCCACGTGCGCCGCCGGTGATAAGTGCTACCTTGCCGTCTAATCGTCCCATCGTACAATTCCTTTTCTGATTCAGTTTGAAGATAGGCTTAATAAGCCACATTCTTTAAAGACCGGTCAAGTACGGTAACTTTAAAAGGAGGCCGCTCGATCGGCTCTATCTCAGGTAAACTGCGGCAATGAATTATATATCTGAAGAACAATGGGCTGAATTTGATCTCGAGGGTTTTCTCCGTCTTGGTCAAATAGTGCCGGACGAAATGTTGCAAGCTATGCGACAGCGTATCGACGAGATTATGTTGGGTGAAGCTGATCTTGATTACGACCGAATGCTGATGCAATTGGACTCCTCCGATGGTGCTTATGATTCAGCCGGGGCTCAGACCCGTGGCCATAAAGGCAAAACCCTCAATTATCGAAAAATCCAACTGCTAGAGCGAGATCCTGTTTTTTTAGCGTATATGCAGTTGCCGGTCTTTGCGGAAGCCGCTAGACACTTTTATGGCGACCTGCCTGTAGCGGCGTTTAGAGCCATGTTTATGAACAAGCCTGCGAAGTTGGGGACCGTTTTGCCGCTGCACCAGGATCGTTGGCGCGCGCTGGATCGAGACCCGCGATTGACGATTTACACGGCGCTGGATGCAGCGGATGAGGATAATGGCTGTGTCGAAATCGTTGCTCGCTCCCAGCATAAAATCCTCAATCCAAAGCACCCGAGTGGGTTCCTAACAACTGAAATGGAGAAAACATTCGTTGATAATCCGCGTCGCGTGCCTTTGACCCTCGCGGCTGGGGAGGTTGTCCTGATGAATCCGTGGACCCTGCATGGTAGCGGTATTAATCGAACTGATCGTAGCCGCGGGGCATTCAGTGTTTGCCTCATGGATGCTGCAACCATGAGCCTGCGGTACAAGCGTCTGGCATCACGCAGCATTATATTTGGTGAGGGTGCGCCATCTTGATGAATTTTACGTACCCTAACCGAGAGGCGCCGCCTTTTTCTAACACGCTATGAGGTTTTAAACATGCAGCAACACGAAGCAGACTATTTGGTTATTGGTACCGGTGCGGTTGGTATGGCTTTCGTCGATACCTTGCTCGAAGAAAGTAAGGCTACCGTGATCATGGTGGACAGCCATCATCAGCCTGGTGGCCACTGGAACGATGCCTATCCCTTTGTACGTCTGCATCAGCCATCGCATTTCTATGGTGTTGCTTCGACACCGCTTGGTTCTATGAGGATTGACGAGGCTGGCTCCAATGCAGGGTACTTTGAGCTCGCCACAGGTAACGAGGTACAAAGCTATTTCGAGCAGGTTATGCGTGAACGGTTTCTAGCGTCTGGTCGTGTCCAGTATTTCCCAATGTGCGAGTACCTAGCCGATGGTCAATTCTGTGAAATACTTTCAGGTGAAAAGCATGAAGTAAAAGTGGGCAAGAAAATTGTTGATAGTACTTTCTTTAAAACTTCGGTGCCGTCGCGACATAAGCGGCCTTTCAACGTTGCTGATGGTGTGAGCTGCACGCCGCCCAATAGTTTGCCAACACAGGCGGGTGATCATAAACACTACTGCATTATCGGTGCCGGCAAGACGGCAATGGACTCTGCTGTCTGGCTGCTCAACAACGGCGCGAGCCCAGACGCTATCAGTTGGGTATGCCCACGTCGCTCCTGGATGATCAATCGAGAGGTGACTCAGGCGCATAGCCAATTTTTCGTGGAATCTATTGGCGGCTTCGCTCGGCAGATGAAAGCTTTTGCGGAGGCGACTTCAGAGGATGATTTGTTTGATCGTCTCGAAGATAGCGGGTTTATGCTCCGGATTGATGAGACCAAACGGCCCAGTATGTTCCACTTTGCTACCATTTCACGGGGTGAGGTTCAGCAATTAAAACGGATAGATCACATCATTGAGCAAGGTCGAGTTAGTGCATTAACCAGCGCTGGGTTGGTCATGCAGGATGAATCCAAAGTATCGATGCCTGAAGGTACGCTGTTTATTGATTGCACCGCATCTGCTATCGATTTCACTTTCCGAGGTAAGCGGCCCGTGTTTGAAGATGGTTGTATTACAATTCAGGCGATGCGTGTGCCAAACCCCTGTCTTAGCGCAGCGATGATCGCCTTTGTCGAGGCGAATTATGACACCGACCAGGATCGCAACCGCATCTGCTCTCCTGTGCCGTTGCCCGACAATCAGGCCGACTGGTTAGTGTCGCAGTTTGGCAACATGATGAACCAAGCCGTCTGGTCCGGCGAACCGGCGCTCAGTGACTGGATTACTAACTGTCGTCTGGATTCTTTTTCCGCAGTGATTCAAGGCGCTGATAAATCGAACCCTGAGCACGTCGCGATTCTGGAAATGATGAGTAGTCATGTCATGCCAGCAATCACCAATTTACAAAAATTGATGGCAGCGTCCGCCGCCTAGTCAACATACGGGGTGGTCGCCAAGCTGCCAGACACTCAGCCAGTTCACTATTTCTGCCAATGGTTGCAGGCATGCCTGCGGCAGTTTTCAGACCTGCTGCACCCGCACAGCCAGTTTACCGTGTACATGACCTGTTTCGATATGGGTATGGGCTTGTGGCAGTTCTTCGAATTCGTATTCGGTGTCGATGACGGGTCGTACCTTGTCAGATTCCACCAGCTTTCTAATTTCTGCAAGCGCGCTGCCGTTCGGTCGAAATAGTGACCAGTGATAGCCTCGCCTGTGTACGATGCGCTCGCGCAATTTGCGGCCGGCTAATAAACACGCACCGGACAGTCCCCCCAGGAGTAAACCGCGCGCGTCTGTTAAGGGCATCAATTCGTGCACAATGGAGACATATTGTGCATTTAGGTTTCGGTGTAGTAGGGGTACACAGCTGTCTGCATTGCGGTAGCCCATTGTGTCGAATACTAGTTCAAAAGGACCTGTGTCCTGCCAGCGATCGCGGGTGTAGTCGATCACCTGGTCGGCACCGAGACGCTCGCACAATGCTACACTTGTGGGGCCGCAAGTGGTTGTCACATGAAACCCCCAGGCTTTGAGGAATTGGATCGCAAAAGAACCCACGCCACCGGCACCGGCATGGACAAAAGCGCGTCTGCCCGCGCTCTGCCGAGTCGAAATATCGACTTTGTCTGCAAGTGCAGCCCACGTGGTGAGCGCAACATAGGGTAGTGTTGCGGCTTGTATGTGGCTTATGTTTGTTGGCTTGTGATCGACCTCGGACGCTTTTACGGCGACCAATTCCGCGTAAGTGCCATTGCGAAATGCGTCCGGCGCAGCCCAGACCTCCTGACCAGCTTCGAAGTTTTTTACCTTGGACCCTGTTGCGCTAACCACACCCGACAAATCGTGTCCCAGAATCAAAGGCATGGTCGCGCCGCCGCGGGCATTAAATATCGAATGGCCATACCCCGCACGGCGAGCCGCATCAACTGGATTAACTGATGTCGCTGCAACGCGAATGAGTATTTCATCGGCTGCAGGTTTCGGATCTGGTGCTGAACTGTTCAGTTGTAGGACACCAGCATCGCCGTATTCTGTTATTTGAAATGCTCGCATTCAGCTGATTCCCTTTATTATTGCGTCAATTACCCCGTCTGCCATGGCCAACGCCCTGGACTGTTCAGTAGGGTCAAAACCGTGAACACGTTGAATTAGGGGTGCGCCGGCGATGAAAGCCAGGACCGCGCCATTCATCATCACCATGATATGCAACGGGTCCGGCGGGTTGTCCTTACGAGAGCTGTTGTTGATCATGTGCAAAATAGCCCCTTGGAATGGCGCGTAATGGCGCTCCACCAGCCGGTCGAGCCTAGGTCCGGGAGAAAAAGACTCATTGGCTACTAATCGATGTATTTCCGGGTGCCGCGCAGAGAATAGGACGTAGCGGCGATATAGCATCCGCAACTGCTGTTGTGGGTCGATGCCCTGGAATTCCGCTGCCACATTAATGAATGACTTTCCGAATTCACCCCAGACTTGATCAATCACCGCATCCCAGAGCGCTTCTTTATCCGTGAAGTAATAGCTTACCAGTGGGTGTTGGACGCCGGCCTGACGGGCAATCTCGGCAATTTTAGCGCATTCAAATCCGTGCAGGGCAAAAATTTGGATGGCGGCCTGCAGAATGTCTTCGCGTGTAGATGCCGATTTGGTCGTGCGACGGGCCATGTTTCTTGGCTCTCTTTAATTTTAATTTGACAAGACTTTAAGTTTAATTTAAGTTTCTGTCAAATAATTATAAGGAAAGTTCATGAAACTGCTAACTTATAATAGCGATACTGGTCTGCAATTGGGCGCACTAATCGATCCTTCACGTGTGCTCAATCTTCAATTGGCGAGCCAAGTACTTGATGGCGAAGAGTCACCAGCCCTTGAGAGCTTACTGACACTGATGCAGGGCGGTACTGGCGCATTGGAGAAAGCCCAGATAATTATCGATCGAGCGTTGAGTGCGGGTGAGGAGGCGTTGTGCGAGCCACTCGATGAGCTAAAATTGTGCGCACCGATACCCCAGCCTCCGCGGTTGCGTTGCTTCAGTGTCTATGAGCGTCACATGACCCAGGCCATTAAAGCGATTGTTCACGCACGTGCTGGTAGGGCAGGGCTTCTGCTTAACAAGGTGCTGCCGCTAGCCCGCGTACCAAAGGATTTCTATCAGGGGCCGCCCTATTACAAGGGCAACCCCATGTCAGTGATAGGGCCTAACGAC
>JBLHWY010000099.1:0-23495 GCA_047629195.1 Candidatus Azotimanducaceae bacterium | reverse complement strand
CCATGTTGAGTGACATCAGTAAGAACTTTGCAGTTCAAATGTTAAGGCCATCGAGTACGAAAACCATGTACTAGTCTGCTTGGACATGTTGGCCGCCCCAGATATTCATAACAGCACCTTTATGAGGCTGGAAAACATTTTGATGAAAAAATGAATTTTCAATATATTTTTGGCGCGGGCCAAAATAGTCGACATAATCCGACGTCCAGTGATCCCATCTTTTATCTTTCTCAAATTGCCAATCAGTCGAGATTTCACTGAGACGTTCAAATAATTCAGCTGAGGCTGAGGTAGCATCGGGAAATAGAGTATCGCACCACAGTGGCGCTTTTTTACTGGTGTAAGGGTCTACATATACTCGGAGTCGCTTAAACCCCTGACTTATCCCATCGGCGATGGGTGACTCGACAATAATGTCTAGCCGATCTCGATAGCGTTTGTTGTTTTTGCGGCCAAGACTGAGAGTGGCACCTTCGTAGAGTTGTCCTTTTTCTGTGAATTCATGGATAAATATAAATGCCATTAGGCTCTCGGAATGGTTGATCAGGTTTTCTGCAAACTGGGCCGCTGGAGTAGACATGTTCTGACAGTCACGCTTGATAATATCGTTAGCGTAACTCAATAGGTTCTGATCTCGTGATTTTGAGACTCTAAAACTCTGGAAATTGATTAAGTTGACTTTGTTCCAAGGTCTAGACCAGCCAAGCTTCCTGGATTGACGATAGCCTTCAAATGCATTCATTAGCAGCCGTAAAATTGCGCTTGGTTTCTTCCGATCGTTGATCAGTTTCATTACCTGATCATGATCTGACTCTGTGTCTATGTCGTATTTGGTTTTCATAATTTCCCCTAGGTGCCGCGAATATTTAACCTGGAGCTTTCGCTTCATAAAATTAGATGACCTGCATATATAGGTATAGCTCATGATCTTCTTGCGTGCTTTAATTGGTCCCTGCTTGACACTTTTTTTTGAGCCAAATTTAAATTCATATCAGCATTTTTATTTCCTACCAGATATCACCTGTTAGAGAAAACTGGGTTGCTGTAAAGGAGCATCTTCGATTTTTCGCTAGATATAGACCTTAAATTCAACAGGTCGATTGAAAGCATTAATCATTTTTGGAATACGCTCAAGCGAACTTATTTTCTTGACACCTCCGCGTTCAATGGCAACGGCTGGCATGCCGAAAATAACACAACTGGCTTCGTCCTGTGCCACAGTAAATGCTCCTGCGTCGAACATTTCTTTCATACCATTAGCGCCATCATCTCCCATACCTGTCATGATGATACCTAGAGTTTGTTTTGCTGCTGACTGCGCTACAGAGCGAAACAGAACATCCACAGAAGGTCGATGCCGGCTCACTAGTGGGCCTTCTTTTATCGACACATAAAGTTTTCCGGCTCGGTTCTCCACAATCATATGTTTGCCACCAGGTGCTATGAGTACTTTGCCCGTTTCAACGATGTCTCCATCTTCGGCTTCTCTCACGTAGACCTGTGAAACGCCATCTAGCCGTTTTGAGAAGGCTGCGGTAAAGGCTTCTGGCATGTGCTGAACTATGACTACGCCTGGCGTATCGGGTTTTAGGGCCGAGATAACATACTCAAGTGCCTGAGTGCCTCCGGTAGACGCACCTATAGCGATCAGTTTGTTAGACGGCGCCGATTGTATTGTGGCTAGCTTTGGTAGGATGACATCTGCTGTTTCTTTCCTTTGCACGTTTAATGTTGGTGCAGAAACTCTAGCCGGCATCTTTAGATTGCTAAGTTTTGCTTTAGAGGCCGCTCTTATCGCATCCACAATTACTTTTTTCTGTTGACCTAATTCCTGTTTTACATTTGACGTGGGCTTACCTACAATTTCGACCGCACCAAGATGGAGAGCTTTAATACTGGTGTTTGAGGATTTTTGAGTCAGCGTAGAACACATGACAACTGGGTGGGGGTCCTCAGCCATGAGTTTTTTCAAAAATGTCAGGCCATCCATCCTTGGCATTTCAACGTCTAGTGTTATGACATCTGGCCTAATGGTTTTTAGTTTCTGGAGTGCAAACACCGGATCCTGCGCAGTATCAATGACTTCCATACCTGCTGTTTCGTTGATAATTGCACTCAATACCTGTCGTACAATTGCCGAGTCATCAATCACCATGACTTTAATATTACTCATGTCATACGATTCCTAGTTTATTCCGCTTTGTGAACTCATGGATTTTTCCTGAGCGTCTTCAGATTTATATTTGACCCAAACATCGCCTGTACCAACATCCATGACAATACGCCTATGTCCTTGTTCACCAACATGTGCAACGGTGATTTCGGTGTTTCTTTTCATTAAAAGCTGCATAGCCTTAGCTGCATTTTTTTCACCGATTAGGGCGTCGCCTGAGTTAACTTTCTTACCAAACATATTTGCACCGCCAAATATCTTTGCCTTATATTGCGGATAATCTGTTTGATGCAATTTGATCGCCATATCGAACATTTGCATCGCCTCTTCGCCGTACCGACC
This sequence comes from Candidatus Azotimanducaceae bacterium, assembly GCA_047629195.1. GTDB lineage: Bacteria > Pseudomonadota > Gammaproteobacteria > Pseudomonadales > Azotimanducaceae > UBA4582. Next base: position 20,980 of record JBLHWY010000099.1, on the reverse strand, counting down.
ATCGAGATCTGGGGGCTTCTCCTCGTTCTTTGGCCTGAATGGCAATACAAAATGACACATGCCACCAATGTGCAAAACTGGATGCCAGAGGCAGATAGCGATACATGAACCCAATACTGTGTGTACATGTGTACCTGGTTCTCCGAAAACAAAATCGCCAGGATGAAGGAAAACTTTTCTAATGCCAGGTACCATTGTTTTACCGCTCTAATTTGGAAAATAGATAACAATGTACATTTACTTTTTCTGGTAGGTCGTTGGTCCGATTAGTTCTATGGGTAGATCCATACCTTTGAGTGACTCAGAATGTCCGATAAACAACAGGCCTTTAGACCGTAATTTGGATGTTAGACTTCGAATAATGTTTTCTTTAGTTTTGTCATCAAAGTAAATCAGTACATTACGTAGGAATATGACATCGAACTGACCAACTTCAGGCAAAGGTTTGGTCAAATTGATTTCTGCAAACTGGGTTTTGGCGCGTAAGTTTTGATCTACTAGTAAAAACCCGTCATATTCACCCTTTCCCTTCAGACAATACTTTTGAAGATAGTCTTTCGGTATTGCATCGATACGATGACACTGATATAGCCCATTTTTTGCCTTTGCGATAATTCGACTGCTTATATCTGAGCCGAAAATCTCCCATTTTCCTGTTGCTCCCAAAAAATCATCCAACACCATAGCAATGCTATAAGCCTCTTCACCACTTGAACTCGCAGCACTCCATAACCTAAGCAAACGCTCCTTCGGATGATCCCGCAATACCAATTGCTTGAGAGTGTTAAAGTGTTCTGCCTCTCGAAAGAAATAAGTTTCGTTAGTTGTTAATAGATCAATCGCGATTTGACGTTCAATAGCATTATTGTTTTGCAAAAGATCTACATATTGATCGAAGCTGTCGAACTGATGATGCCGTAGGCGCTTATTCAACCGAGAACTAACTAACATCTGTTTGGCTGATCCTAAATCTATGCCAGCCTCCTTGTAAATAAATTCTCTGATCGTTTTGTAGGCGCTGGCTGACACCTCTGTTTGCTTGAATTGTGGTGCAGGCATATTACTCAAAATTCTCTCCTAACGGTGTTGTTGGGGTTCTTGGAGTGATCTATGCTTGGCTCACTGATGGTGTGTTCGACTCATCGGCCATGTTGGCGACGTTAGATAATTCATTGATCGACAGCACATGATCAACGTCTAGTAAGATCATCAACTTTTCATCTATTTTGCCCATGCCGTGAATAAAGTCAGCGCGTATTTTGGCACCAAACGTTGGTGGTGCTGCTATATCAGATTCCGCCAGTTCGATGACTTCATTAACGACATCAACAACGATTCCCACCTCGACGCTCTCGCCGTCATGATCCTTAATATCGATAATGACGATGCTAGTACGTTTTCCAATCTCTTTCGGTTGATGCTCAAAACGCCGAGCAAGATTGACCACTGGCACAACATTACCGCGTAGGTTGATCACACCGGATATAAAATCCGGCATGAGCGGTACGACCGTTAGATTGTCGTACTCAATAATTTCTCGAATATGTAAAATTCCAACACCATAAACTTCATCACTGAGTACGAAGGTTAAGAACTGTTGCACATTGCCCGATCTGACGTTTGTTTCTTGAGCTACTGATTGACTACTAACTTGTGACATATCGGTCTCCTTAGAAGCGTTCGAATTGACTCACGTCTATTGCGGTGGCACTGGAATCTACTGAATGCCTAGAAGGAGGCTGGCTCGCAACAGGAACAGTTTCGGAACCGGCCCTAGTTGATGCTGATGATCCGCTTAAAGTTTTTACATTGGCTGGTCTTACACCTGAATCCTGAGCGGATAGGCGGAAGAATCCAATCATCTCAAGGAGAGATTGTGATTGGGTACGCATTTCTTGTGCGGTCGCTGCGAGTTCCTCTGAAGCGGCGGCATTTTGCTGGGTAACCTGATCGAGTTGCTGCATTGCGCCCGTAATTTGCCCAACACCTCCTGCCTGTTCCTCCGAAGCCGCCGTGATCTCTTGTACCAATTCAGCTGTTCTTGCAATATCCGGTACCATTTTTTCCAATAGGCCACCAGCTTTCTCGGCAACCTTGACACTCGCTCCTGTGAGTTCACTGATCTCGGACGCCGCTACCTGGCTGCGCTCTGCTAGTTTTCTAACTTCGGCCGCAACAACTGCAAAGCCTTTACCGTGTTCTCCCGCGCGTGCTGCTTCTATGGCGGCATTCAGTGCCAGCATATTAGTTTGATAGGCGATATCCTCGATGATGGTGATCTTGCCAGCGATGTCTTTCATGGCCTGCACCGTTTCGAGTACTGATTCTCCTCCTTCCTTGGCAGCATTTGATGATTCAGTCGCGATGCCGTCGGTGACGCGGGCATTCTCGCTGTTTTGATTGATTGAGGCGCCCATTTCTTCAACCGAGGCACTCGTTTCTTCCACGCTGGCAGCCTGTTCGCTGGCGCCCTGACTGAGTGATTCAGCCGTGCCGCTAACTTGCTGTGCGGCAGAGGCTATCGAGGTGGAATTCAATTGAACGTCGGTCATGACTGCGGATAGACGCCCGACAGTTTCGTTAAGGTCGTCTTTAAGCTGGCCGAACAGTCCCTGGTAATCTGCTTCAATATTTTGCGTGAGGTCACCTTGCGCCAATGCTTGGATGACGCGGGATAAGTCAGTTAAGCCGATTTCACTGGTTTGGACGATTTGATTCACACCCTCTGCGAGGCGGCCGAAGAATCCGTCTTTACCATTCATGTCGATGCGTTCACTGAATTCTCCCGCCGCCGCCGCATTGACGATACTGGATATTTCATTCTCGACCGAGACTTCTACAGTTTTATTTTGCCATTCAACAACGGTACCGATTCTAGCTCCGTCATCACCAAATACTGGGTTTGCGACTACGGTGAAGGTCAATCCGCCAACTTCGATGGCGGCACTATAGGTTGACTTCAATCCCTCTAACAAAGCGCGCTGATGTGCTGGATTCTTGTGGAAACCGTCAATATTGGTACCTATCAGCCTATCTGCATCGAAGGATGGGATAGCAACTTTCAATTCTTGCTCAGCAGCCTTCATCATGCTCTTTACTGAGTTGTTCATGTAGATAATATTCAGATCAGGATCTGCCATCATCACATTTGAGGTGACGTTATCCAGTGCATTTTTGATCCGACCATTCTCGGCTGCTTCAATGGCTTCTATCTCGGCCTGGGCAACGCGTTCTTTTTCAGCGGTTACTTGGGCTGTGCGGTTCTCCCACTCGACCACGGTGCCTGCTCTTGTTCCATCTTCAGTAAACACAGGGTTGGCAATGATATTGAATTGTAAGGGACCTAGGTCTAACAGCATTTCATAGGTGTCTTTGAGATCCGCCAGTAGCCTACGTTGATGTGATGGATCCTTATGGAATACGTCAATATTGGCACCCATTAATTTATCAGCATCGAATCCTCTGATGACCTGCTTTAAGTCAGGCTCCGCATCCTTCATCATTGCTTCGACTGATTCGTTCAAGTAGATAATATTCAGATCAACATCAGCCATCATGACGTTGGTTTTAACGTTATCCAGTGCTGTCTTAATACGTGCATTGTTAGCGGCAGCGATCGCATCTTGCTCTGCTTGTAAAACTTGGATTCGTTCTGCCTCGACTTCTGCAGTGCGGTTTTCCCATTCGACTACAGTGCCTGCCCGTGTTCCGTTTTCGGTAAATACTGGATTTGCTATGATATTAAATTTCAAGGTTCCCAGGTCTAGCAACATTTCATAGGTGTCGGAAAGGTTAGCCAGTAACTTGCGTTGATGGGACGGGTCTTTATGGAAAATATCAATGTCGGCCCCCATGAGCTTATCTGCATCGAACCCTTTGATGATGTCCTTTAAATCAGGCTCCGCATCTTTCATCATTTTAGAAACTGATTCGTTTAAGTAAATAATTTTCAAATCAGCATCGGCCATCATGACATTGGTTTTAACATTATCGAGTGCCGTTTTGATTCGCGCGTTGTCTGCCGAAATAATAGCTTCCTGTACAGCCATTTCTTCCGCCGCCTTTCGAGCATTGGCTACGCTGGTACGATCTTCCCATTCGACTGAGGTGCCAATGCGAACGCCAAGGTCGTTACGTACTGGGTTTGCAATAATACCAAAAGTAATATCCCCGAGCTCAAGCTCTGCTTCAAAGGTACTAACCAAGTTCGCTAGAAGTTGTTGTTGATGTGCAGGTTTTTTATGGAATATGTCGACGCACTGACCGATCAGATTATGTGCGTTAAAACCTGGAATAATTGATGACAGCGCTGCCGCATTTTGCTGCATCATTTGAGCAGCGCCTGCATTCATATAGGTAATGATATTGTCGGTATCGGCCATCATCACATTAGCTTTCAGGCTATTGGTGATGTATTGAAACTGTTTCAATTCTTCCTGATGCTCCTTTTGCGCTTGATTGACGCGGCCACCACCTCCAAAAATTTTACGGAATATGGAAACTTCCCCGTTGTTAATTTGGCTCTTATTCATTTTTTTCACCTGATTCGTAGATGCTTGTTGATTTAAAATTACAGCGGGTTGGGTATAGGCGCTTATCATGACTTCCGCCACGGTGTTAAGTGCGTTTTCCCATTCCGTTTTGAGTTGTGGCGTCCATAGGTCACCTGCTAGTTCACCCATGACCGTCAATAGTGTTTTAGTAACAGCAGGATAATGTTCGGGTAGAGCGCCATAGATCTGATGCCTTTGTCCCATCTTTTGTAATGCTGCTGTTAAAGTGTCTGGGTTTCTCAAGTTGCTGATAACCAGACTTAGTGCTGCGAGTAATTTATTTTGTTGACTTTTTGGGTCTGTATTGATGAATAGCGGTTTGACCTGTGGGAACTGGTCAAACAGGGCGAGATAGAAACGTTCAACCAATAATTCACCTTGCGGCGCCAACGCACTAAAACTGGATTCAAGTAGTTCAATCTGGCTAGTATTTAGAATTTTATTGTTCATTTACGTTATCCTTTACTGACTGAAGGCACGCTCAGTTCATCTGTCATATTAGCGACGGTAGATAACTCTTCGATTGATAAGACATGATCGACATCAAGCAATATCAATAATTTGTCATCTGCTTTGCCCATACCTTGAATAAAGTCAGCACGTATTTTGGCTCCGAACGTTGGCGCCGCGGCTATATCAGAGTCCGAAAGTTCGATGACTTCATTGACAATATCAACGACGATGCCCACCTCCACACTTTTACCTTTGTAATCCTTGATGTTGATGATGACGATACTAGTACGTTTGCCGACCTCTTTAGGTTGATGTGCGAGACGCAGAGCAAGGTTGACGACTGGCACTACATTACCTCGAAGGTTAATCACGCCAGAAATGTAATCTGGCATTAACGGAACAGCTGTCAAATTGTCGTACTCAATAATTTCCCGAATTTGTAGAATGCCAACGCCGTAAATTTCATCGCTGAGCACGAAGGTTAGAAACTGCTGCACATTGCCTCGAGCAATTTCGCCTTCTTCCGCTCCTACTTGACTATCTGATTGTGACATTTAGAACACCTTGGAATCGTTGAGATTGGCCCGCGTCGACGGTAGTCGCTTTTGCATTCATTCCTCGATTTGACATCGGCTGATGCGAACTTGACCGATTGAGAGGTGCTGAACTATTAACTTAGCTATTGTCTATTTTCCTGTTGGGTAAAAGGCTCCTGATCAGAGAGGCGAAAGAAGGATATAATTTTGAGCAAGGACTGTGACTGGGTGAGCATTTCCTGAGAAGTCGCAGCTAGCTCCTCTGATGCAGCAGCGTTTTGCTGGGTGACTTGATCGAGCTGCTGCATAGCACCTGTAATTTGCCCGACCCCTCCAGCCTGCTCCTCCGATGCCGCTGTGATTTCCTGAACCAATTCAGCTGTTCTGGCAATATCGGGTACCATTTTCTCGAGCAGGCCACCCGCTTCCTCGGCAACTTTAACGCTAGCGCTGGTGAGTTCGCCGATCTCGGAAGCTGCTACCTGGCTGCGTTCTGCTAGTTTTCTTACTTCTGCTGCGACCACTGCAAAACCCTTACCGTGATCACCAGCGCGTGCTGCTTCAATCGCCGCATTTAGCGCGAGCATGTTGGTCTGGTAAGCGATATCTTCAATAATGCTGATTTTCTCAGCGATATCTTTCATCGCCTGCACAGTTTCAAGCACCGACGAACCACCTTGCTTAGCAGCCTCAGCTGATTCAGTAGCGATGCTATCTGTGGTTCGGGAGTTCTCACTATTCTGGTTTATTGAGGCGCCCATTTGCTCGACCGAAGCACTAGTCTCTTCAACACTAGCAGCTTGTTCGCTGGCACCTTGGCTGAGAGATGCGGCTGTGCCGCTAACCTGTTCAGATGCTGCTGCAATTGAACTTGAATTCATTTTTATATCAGACATTACAGAACTCAGACGATCAATGGTTGCATTAAGATCCAGTTTCAATTGAGCAAATTCACCTTCGTATTCAGCATTGATACTCTCAGTCAAGTCACCCTTGGCTAATAGCTGTATAATCCGCGAAATATCGTTTACGGCGAATTTTGCACCGGTAATATCTGTGGCAAATTTCACGACCTTAAACGGTGTACCATTGACATCCATAATCGGGTTGTAGGACGCCTGAATCCAGACCTCTTTGCCGCCTTTACCAATGCGTTTGTATTCTGCTGATTCGAACTCACCTCGATTGAGCTTTTCCCAAAACTGTTGATATTCGCTACTGTTTTTCAGTTCCGGCTCAACGAACATGCTGTGATGCTTGCCCCGAATCTCATTAAGCGTATAGCCGAGTGTGTTGAGAAAGTTATCATTAGCGGTGATGACGGTGCCATCCATATTAAATTCAATGACAGCCTGAGCTTTATTGATCGCTAACATCTTGCCGATGTTTTCTGCCGCTTCGAGTTTCGCTGAAGTGATGTCTGTCGCAAATTTGACGACCTTAAACGGTGAGCCATTGACATCCATAATCGGGTTGTAGGACGCTTGAATCCAGACTTCTTTGCCGCCCTTGCCAATACGTTTGTATTCCGCCGACTCGAATTCACCTCGATTGAGTTTTTCCCAAAATTGTCGATATTCTGCGCTATTTTTGAATGTTGTCTCGACAAACATGCTGTGATGTTGGCCTTCGATTTCATTAAGCGTATAACCGAGTGTGTTAAGAAAGTTATCGTTTGCGGTGATGATGGTGCCATCCATATTAAATTCAATCGCAGCTTGCGCTTTGCTAATCGCTGCCATTTTCCCGCTGTTTTCTGCCGCTTCGAGTTTCGCTGCGGTGATGTCTGTAGCAAATTTAACGACCTTAAATGGCTTGCCATTGACGTCCATGATCGGGTTGTATGACGCTTGGATCCAGACTTCTTTACCGCCTTTACCAATACGTTTATATTCTGCCGATTCGAATTCACCTCGATTGAGTTTTACCCAAAACTGTCGATATTCTGCGCTATTTTTAATGTCAGGTTCGACGAACATACTGTGATGATGCCCCCTTATTTCTGTCAATGTATAACCGAGGGTGCTGAGAAAGTTATCGTTAGCGGTGATGATGGTGCCATCCATGTTAAATTCAATCACAGCTTGTGCTTTATTGACGGCTTCCATCTTGCCTGCATTCTCAGCCGTATTGAGTTTTTCCAGAGTAACGTCTGACGCAAACTTCACTACTTTGAATGGTGCGCCATTGATATCCGTAATTGGGTTGTAAGAGGCCTGTATCCAGACTTCTTTGCCGCCCTTACCAATACGCTTATATTCTGCCGACTCGAATTCACCCTGATTGAGTTTTTTCCAGAATTGTTTGTAGTCCTCACTATTTTTAAATTCTGTATCGACAAACATGCTGTGATGTTGGCCTGCTATTTCATCTAATGTATAGCCAAGCGTGCTAAGAAAGTTATCATTGGCTGTAATGATTGTGCCATCCATATTAAATTCAATCACAGCCTGAGCTTTACTGATCGCTGCCATTTTGCCGCTGTTTTCTGCCGCTTCTAGTTTCGCCGAGGTGACGTCTGTGGCGAGTTTCACGACCTTGAATGGCGTGCCATTGACATCCATTATTGGATTATAGGACGCTTGGATCCAGACTTCTTTGCCGCCTTTACCAATACGTTTGTATTGCGCAGATTCGAATTCACCTCGATTGAGCTTTTCCCAGAATTGTCTGTACTCCGAGCTCTTTTTATATTTTGTCTCGACAAACATGCTGTGATGTTGGCCTTCTATTTCATTAAGCGTATAACCAAGTGTAACGAGAAAATTATCGTTGGCTGTAATGATGGTGCCGTCCATATTAAATTCTATGGCAGCCTGGGCTTTGCTGATCGCTGCCATTTTTCCGCTGTTTTCTGCCGCTTCGAGTTTCGCTGCAGTGACGTCTGTAGCAAATTTGATGACCTTAAACGGTGTTCCATTGACGTCCATAATTGGATTGTAGGACGCCTGTATCCAGACTTCTCTGCCGCCTTTGCCGATGCGTTTGTATTCTGCTGATTCGAATCCACCTTGATTAAGTTTTCCCCAAAACTGTCTGTACTCCATGCTGTTTTTATATTCTGTGTCGACAAACATGCTGTGATGCTGGCCCTTTATTTCGTCCAAGGTATAACCAAGGGTGGTAAGGAAATTCTCATTGGCTGTGATGATTGTGCCATCGAGATGAAATTCTATTACGGCCTGAGATCTTCCTATGGCGGTCATCAGGCTATTCGCCAAATGTTCGGCCTTCTCTAATTGCTCCTGAGCAGCCAGGCTGTCCTGATCGTTGGGTTCGTTACCAAAAATCCTTTGAAGAAGCGATTTTTTACCACCATTTACATTACTACTATTCATTTGATGCATTTTATTCGCCTAATTTGCCGTGGTCAGTTTTGCCCCATATGTTGATTTTATGTAGGGCTTTTTATGAGATGAACATATTTTCGAATTACTATATAAAGGCTTTACTTTGAATTTTTCGATCACCTCTACTATCTTCCAGTACTAAATAGGTCTGTTTTTTTACTAATGCAGTTGCCGCATCTCAGAGCTATCCCCGTTATTTTTGTTTTTAACAACTCGGCCAACAAGCGCTGGGACATCGATGATCATCGCTACCTCACCACTACCTAAAATAGTAGCTCCACTTATGCCTTTTAAATTTTGGAAAACTTTACCTAGAGGCTTAATGACTGTTTGGTGCTCGCCGAGTAGTTCATCGACTACCAGACCAGTTTTTTGACCGGCATACTGCACCACAACGATATTGTTTCTGTGTGATTCTCGTTTCATAGTGTCGTTAGGGTCATTGTCATCGTTGAAAATTTCCGAGAGATGTAGATAGGGCATAACTTCGCCCCGCAAATCTATGTACTCGCCTTTTTTAGCCTGTTGTTCATCAAGTTCGATGCATTCTTCGACTAAATCGAGCGGAATCACATAGGATGACTTGCCTACCTGTACCTGGAAACCATCGATAATTGCCAGTGTGAGGGGTAAGCGAATGGTAAAGCTGGTGCCAACCCCCAATTCGCTATTAACCGAAATCTGCCCACGTAATGCGTCAATGTTTTTATTAACAACATCCATACCGACACCACGACCGGAGATGTTAGTGACCTCTTTTGCAGTGGAAAATCCGGGCGCAAAAATTAGACGATGAATTTCTGGCAAAGTTAACTGTTGATTGGCTGAGATGATCTCACTTTCGATTGCTTTGGCGACCAAAATATCTGGGTCTAGCCCTGCGCCGTCGTCAGATATCTCGATCACGATACTACCTGAGTCGTGATAGGCTTCGAGTTTTACGACGGCAGTTTCTGTCTTGCCATTGGCTACTCTCACATCGGGTTTTTCGATGCCATGATCCAGTGAGTTTCGAATTAGATGCATGAGTGGGTCGCTAATTTTCTCTACTACCGTTTTGTCTAGCTCGGTATCTCCACCTGCAATCTGTAGATCGATCTTTTTGCCTAAATCTTTGCTGATATCGCGCACGACTCGCTTGAATCGGTTAAATGTATCTCCTATCTGAACCATGCGAAGGCTGAGCGTAGCATCTCTTATTTCTTCTACTAGCCGAGTTAAATGCTCTGCCGTTTCCAATAGCTCTGGTTGTTCGGTTTGTTTTGCTTTCAATTCGGTATGCGCACTTGAGATAACTAATTCACCAACAAGGTTAATAAGGTCGCCAAGTTTTTCTGCGTTTACGCGTACAGATTGCTGCTCTACTTTCTTCGCTTCTTTGACCTTGTCTTGCTTTTTGACTGCGGCATCAACGATGCGAGTATCAGCCATGCCTTTGTCGACTAGAACTGCACCGAGTTGCGGCTTGGTCGTTACCGTGATGGGATCATTTTTGTCATCTTCGATTATTTCAGTAACCGTACATGCTCCCTGATATTCAAGTGCTTCTAACAACTCATCTTTGGTTAGTGCTCCAGTTGCAACCAGGATTTCACCGATTGCCATATTTTCTTCAGGCAGTGCGTCGATCAGCACAATGTAATCTCCCAACTTACTCCTCGGGGGTAGGATATGGAGCTGACAATCTTCCTGTACAAACTCAAATACATCAGCAATCGCGTCTTTTGAGGCTGATGTGTTTAGGTCCATCTCAAATCCAAGATAGCTTTCTTCTGGGTTGATATCGTCTAGTGACGGTAAATCTGTCGTTAACGTCGTCATACTGACAAAGTCACCCACTGTGTCGAGATACCGAAAAAATGATAATGGGTCCATACCATTCGCGAGTACATTGCGGTTGAACCGAATTGAAATATGCCAATAGTCATTGCTGGCATTTTCATGTTCTGTGGAATCTACGGTTGACTCGGTCCCTTTTATCTCGCTTTCATTCGTCGCTGCGACTGAACTATCGAGTGTTTCACCGTCCAGGTACTGCTGCAGCTTCTTTAATAACTCGTCACCTGTTTCCCTTAAGATATCGCTAATGGGAACTTCGGCGTTTTCGAGAACATGCGTGACTAGTTGGCTGATTTGATCTCGACTATCGAGTAACAGGCCCATCAAGTCTTCATTGAGGAAGATTTCTTTGTCTCTAAGCTGGCCCATCACCGATTCGGCAACGTGGGTGAAAGAAACAACATCGTCAAAGCCAAATATGCCAGCTGAGCCTTTTATTGTGTGGATAGCGCGAAACAAGTCATTGATTAGCTCGTCGCTATCTGGCTCGTCTTCGAGTTTTAGTAGAATAGATTCTGATTGCTGTAAAAGTTCGCTAGACTCTTCGGCAAAAATTTGCCGACCTTCTGCTAGGTAGTCTGGTTCATCACTCATATCAAATGTTACTCCGGTTTAACCCAGTCAAAATACGATCTAATATTTAACACATCCATGACTTCGGCCACTGGAGTGGAAATCCCATTTAGAACAAGTTGCTTGCCATCTTTTGCTGCACTTTTCTTGAGGGCTAAAAGTAGTTGAATGCCACTGCTATCAATTTCTTCGACAGCTGATAGATTGAGTTCAAGGTGACTGTGTTCAGCGTAATAGCTTTTGATTTCAGCTAAGTTACTTGCTGCAGAATAGATAGACATATCAGGGCTGGCATCTAACAGGCAGCTGCCCATTTCTTTATTCGAATTTTCACGTTTGGTAAATGACATAACTAACTCCTGGTGCTATTTTCTAAGGCAAAATAAGTTTGGAGACTGCGTCCAACAGTTTGGGGGGCTGGAAGGGCTTGACTATCCAGGCTTTAGCGCCAGCCGCTTTTCCTTCTGCCATTTTGGCTGGTTCAGACTCAGTAGTGAGCATGCAAATTGGCGTGAATTTATAATTTGGCATTTGCTTAATCTTGGTCACCATCTCAATACCGTCCATGTTGGGCATATTCACGTCACTAATAATTAGATGCACTTTTTGGCCTGTCAATTTGGATATTGCATCCTTGCCGTCAACACCTTCTAACACATCATATCCAGCGCCCATCAACGTTGCCTTTACCACCGTTCGTACCGAAGAAGAATCATCTACTATTAAAATTGTTTTACTCATGCGTTCACCTTTTAGAAAAAGCTGACTTCTCCAGCTTGTTGATTATTACTGTCATCGTAGCCCTCACCGCTGACTTCACCATGTATCATCTTTTCGGGTTCGGTTGTGTAGCTGCCTTTCATTTGTTCCAAATCGAGAAGCGCATTGGATGCTTGTTCATAATCTCCCAGTGCCATCAGTTCAATGGCGACTGTTAAACCAGCTACAAAGTTTTCAATATTATTGCTCATATTACCCAGCATTTGAGATGTTCTGTCCTGGTACTGAAGAGACACCAGCGCTGTGTTGATATCGTTTTGTATTGCATCGTTAATACCTACGACTACACCTGCGCTGACAGCGAGCGTTTTTTCGGTATCCTGATATTTTTTGATGACTCTTTGAATTGATTCATGTGCCTGTTCCATTTGCTCGGATTCAGCTGCTGAACGATTCTCCGCATGTTCTAATACCAACATTACCTGTCGGTTTATTTCATTTGCGTATTGAATTATTTTGGCGCCGGACTCGTTGGAATTAGTTGCTAGATGTCTGACTTCATCAGCAACTACTGCAAAGCCGCGACCTTGCTCACCAGCTCTGGCTGCTTCAATTGCAGCATTTAGAGCCAGTAGATCTGTTTGGCTAGCAATCTTGCTAATTTCGGTTGCCATTGTTGTGAGAGATTTGGTGTGCTCGCATAGTGGCTGGATAGATTCGACCACTTCATTTTTAGAATCTAGTACCGATTGAATAGATTCAGTTACTGCGAATAGACTATCGCGCACTTCTGTTTCCAATGGCGATGGCTGGTTGTTACCACTTTCTCGCGGTTGCGGGCCAATAGTTTTATTGAATATTTCCATCGCAGTATTTAGACGAGTGATTACATTCGTAAACTGATTCGCCAGTTCGTCCACATCAGACTGACCATCCTTACGAAGATGTTCGATCTGGTCTCGCCAGATTTTTGATGTTTGTTGAAAGTTAAGTTTCATGCTTTCGAGTAGCTGATCTTTTTGAGCCTGATTCGCATCCACGTGATCTTCCGGTTGTGATGCTAGTTGGTGAAATTTCTCATCTATACGTCTTCGACTGAAATAGCCCGCTCCTAGTCCGCCGCAAATAAGCAGCACTGAGATTGAAGCCGTATAGGCTGTTAAACCTTGGCCGAACAGGATGGCTAATGAGCCTCCTGCGGCTATGGTGGTTGGTATATAAATGAGTTCGTATAAGGCATTTTTATTCATAAGGAGGGATCTTCTCTACCATTATCGGCGTCGTTAAATGGAGTTATTAATTTAGTGTAGGATAACTTCTAAAACTTTCTACTCTATTTTTCTTTTGAGATAAATGATCTGACACGCCGATGCTTATTCCAAAATCGCTTAGAACATGATTTGCCAATCTGATTGTCTAATCTTGAAAAAGTAGACATTGCCAGTCCCGTTTGTACATTCAGCAGTCATGCTAATCCGTTAGTTTCTAAAGAGATAATGAGTAAAACACCCCGTATTAAAGCTGGTGGGCGCGCTAGTTAAAATTTTAGTATTGGTGTTGTTGATACGGAGGCGGGGAGTGCCTGGAGTGATGTGAGTTGGTTGATTCCTACATCGACTTATTTATAGCGGGAATAGTGATGTCGTTAGTTGTGTTAAGGTTGTGTGTTGCGAGGGCTGGGTTTGTTGTTTTCATTCCCCTAAAAGTAATATCAAAATGATACCTTAGCGCTCAACGTAACCCGTCATCCTTCACGATTTATTGCTTCATGAATTTGAAGTCGAGGGCGAAGAAACGAATGAGCATTCAAATATTTTCTAGCCTGATGCCAAGCTAAAATTGAGCAGAGGTAAGTTTGGTCGAACAAGCGTTCCAATTGCGAAGTTCTCAAGGTGAATAGGACCGGGGGATTTCAATCCAAGCACAACGCCATTGGCTGAAAATATCTTTTCGGATTTTTCATCCATCTGTCGACATTACCTATATAATGTCGCGTTTACTCAAAAAATTGAGCACACCTCATGAATGCTTTTACCAACTTAGGTCTTTCCGAATTACTAGCTCAACCCCTGGCACAACTGGGTTACAGCCAAGCTACAGAGATTCAGCAGCTATCGATTCCACCGATCATAGCGCAGCGTGATGTATTGGCCTCAGCTCAGACAGGTAGCGGTAAAACCGCTGCGTTTGTTTTGCCTTTGTTGGATAAGCTTCAGCAAATCAAACCAGGTAAAGGCCGCCCGGTCCGGGTATTGTGCCTCGCTCCAACACGTGAGTTGGCGCAACAAATCGACGATAATGTCTCGTTATTTATCGGTGAATTGCCACTTCGTCATGCAGTAGTTTATGGCGGTGTACCCATCAATCAGCAAATTCGAAAAATTGGTAATGGCGTTGATTTCCTAATTGCAACACCCGGGCGATTGCTCGACTTACTTGGCCAAAAAATGTTAGACCTCAGCAACATAGAAACGTTGGTGTTGGACGAAGCAGATCGTATGCTCGATCAGGGCTTTCAGGATCAGATTCAACAGGTGCTAAACAAGCTCCCTAAACAACGCCAAAACTTATTGTTTTCTGCAACCTTTAACGCCCAACTGACCAGTTTCACAGATGGTCTGCTGCATGATCCGGTCATCCTGCAAAGCCAGCGTTTAAATAAAACAGCAGACAATATTAAGCAAATTATTTATGAAGTAGAACAAGACGAAAAACCCGATATCATTTATTATTTGTTGGAGAACAATAAGCAGCAGTGCTTGGTCTTTGCGCGTACACGCCGAAACGCGAATCTTGCAGATGCTTATTTGCGCGAAAAAGGTATGAGTTGTGCGGTGATCCATAGCGATAAATCGCAAAACCAGCGAACGCAAGCTTTGCAGGATTTTAAAAATGGTGATATCCAGATACTTGTCGCCACCGACATCGCAGCACGAGGGTTGGATATTGAGCAACTGCCATTGGTTATCAACTATGATATTCCACGTCATGCGGAAGATTATGTACACCGAGTAGGTCGTACTGGACGTGCTGGCATGCAAGGGGTTGCGATATCACTAATGGGCGGTGATGAACGTAGCAATGTGGCCGCTATCGAAAAGCTTATTCAACAACATATATTCATTGCTGCCATTCCTTATATCGATGGTGAAAACAAATTCGAATACGATAGCGAAATCATTGCCGCTGGTAGCACTAGTCAGCCACGTAAGAAAAAGAAAACCAGTGGCGATAGTAAACGCAAAAAAGTTTCGAAGTCTGGCAAGCCCCGTCCCTGAAGACTAATATCCCGCTTCTGCGGACATTATTTTATGCTAAAGTTCAGCATCAAGTTTGGTATATTTGTCGCCTCTAGGCTCATTAAATAGTCAGTATCAGGGCACCGATCTGGATAGGTAAACGGCTTGTCGTAAATCACCTTTTAGTAATTTGAGGGTGCCTGTCACTGGTAGTTCCTTCAGTATCCGAATGAACACAGGTTGCGCATAAGTGGCAAGATCTCGTTTAATAAGCGCTGAAATATCGTCTACGTCAAACTCATGTCCCTCTTTGAGCACGACCGCGGCCATGCCTGCCCTGCCGTCAGTGCTGGGTCTCTGAATACCGAAAACGTTAAAAATCGCTACGTTAGAGTTGCCATCTATAGTTTGAGCTATTTCATTAGCCGAGCAATTTTCACCGTTCCAACGAAATGTATCGCCGCCTCTATCAATGAGCTGATAGTGTTTTAAAACGAAGCCGAAGCCAGTGTCCATGGTGCAAAGTAAGCATCGCTATTGAAGTAAGCGTCGCCGGGTCTAAACGTCTTATAATATTTTCTTTTGGGTCGAATCTTTATCGTTATAACCGGTGAATTCGGTTTTCTTTGTTATATCTGCAACCAACAGGCCCGGTTGTTTATTCAGGTCTTGCGCCGATTAGTATGGTGCGTGTTCAACAACGAGCTGTGTATGGTCTGCGGCCCCATTTGGCACATTGTTCTTGTCAATATCAGCGACAAAGATAAAGTCTTCTTCTGCCCTAAGCTCACAATCTGACTTGCTTTCGGCGACTGCATACGTTGACTCTGCACCGAAAATTAACGCTTAGGCTTTGGTGATAGAGATACAATGAATCAATTGCGGGCCGCGCAGGTTTGTATTCATTAAGGATTTGCACAACTTTGCTGACCCTCTCATTTAAGTCACCGCAAGTGATGCTATAATCTTCAAAATTTATCGCAGTCTTATTGGGGAATTCTGAAGCTGTTTTTGCCAGATGGAGCGGTAGATTGTCCAAGATTTTCATCTTCGATAGGGCTTTTTGGCGAAATTTTAGATAGAGGTACAAGCTCCTTAAGTAATACCTTCGTGGCAGCGCTGGCGTTGCAATGCGCCATAAATCATAAAAAGACTCGGGAAACCGGGAACACCAACACCCAAATGTGTGCTCACACGGGTTGACCAAGCCTTAGCTAGCGTTTGATCAGTGCTGCCATTAATCTCGAAGCTGGTCAGCTCGCCAGTGATCGTGTCATAACCGGTCGCTATCACTAAAATATCGAGATCGATATGTCGACTATCAATGCTGATCCCTGTCTTGGTCGCAGTTTCAATCGGGCTCTCATTGATATCGACCAGTTCTAAATTTTTTTGGTTAAATACCTCGTAATATTTCTGTTCAAGTGAGGGTCTTTTAGCGCCAAAAGAATGTGGTGGTTCTTTCGGCGCGAGCATTTGTGCTAGCTTGGGTTCATGCAAACGGGTAAGGGTGTTAGCCCACCAAAAGTCATACACCATGCGGTTTGATTGAAGGTTTGATATGGCGCCTCCACGCACGCTGCAATAGTTGTTCACGTTCGGTTTTACTAATGTCGAGTGGGGATCGTTTATCGCCAACGATGTCATAGATGCCACCTCCAGACGCGTTTCTAACATGATAGATATCCTCATAATCAGCTTTTGCAAGTTGTTGGCTTTCAGCTTCAAGTTGGTGTTGTTGCATGGGTAAAGAGATCATTTGTGTTCGCTGGAACACAGTAAGATGGGTGAAAATTTTACCAGCCTCTGGAATAACTTTGACGCCACTCGCGCCAGTGCCTATGACACCGACACGCCTATTTGAAAAATCGAGACCCGTCGCCGGCCAGTGTGCAGTGTGGTAGCAATCACCAACTAAACTCTCAATGCCGGCATCTCTGGCGTGGAGCTCTTTGCAGCAAAACCAAAACAGGGAGAAACACGTTTGTGTATGGCTGGGATCCTCACAAACGACATGCCAAAGGTTTGATCACCATCATAGGTTGCTTAATCAATACGGGATTGGAAACGGATGTCGGAGACAAGTTCAGCTTTTAATCAACATGTTTGAAATATCGCTGTAGCTCCTCTGCAGCAGGAAAACGTTCGGTCTAGGTCCCGTCGCGCCACACCTCTGCCATAGAATATTCATAGTTAGGTACGTGTGAGTCAACTCTAGCGCCGGGATAGCGGCTGTAATACCAGACACCCCCGAAACCTGCGTCAGCCTCAAACGGTTTTACTCCAAAGCCTTTCTGTCTTAGCCGGTACAATAGGTAAAGACCGCTAAAGCCTGCGCCCATTATCAGTACATCTAATATGTTAGGATCGGTCTCCGCGGTTTGGTTCTGACTCATTATTAGCACCTTTTTGAAATCAGTTTTTCGAGACTACGCTTAGTGCAAGAATATTTACAAGCCGAATGTTAGTGCTCGCGTCTCACGGAAGTCTATCTACTCTGATTGTTTTTTTATTGACCTAACGAACTCAAATTTCATTCCAAAGACTCATAGACAGCATCCGTTAGCGCAATATTTCTCGGATCTCGCCATGAAAATCCTTGGTGGTTCATATGATAGGCAAAGCCTAGGGGCACTGATGGATCCGCAAAAGCAAGATGCCCCCCATTGCCATAATGACCAAAAGTATCGGGGTTAGGTCCTAGCGGCCGATCTGGTTGTGAAAGCTGGAAGCCTAGGCCAAACCTTGTTGGTCTTCCAATATTGAGATCCTCACCATCACTTATGATGGCGGTGGCCTGCTTGAGCAATGCCCGACTAATAATACCGTCATTTTTGTTATGCGCGATTTGGGCAAGTTCAGAGAATATACGTGCTGATGCTCTGGCGTTGGATTGTGGGCTTGTCGAAGGAAATTCTGCTCTGCGCCATTGTTCGGAGTTGAAATTGAAATTCTTCATCGAAGGATTGTTTTGAATGAAGTACCTCATTTGAGACATTGGATCATCTGATTCAGCAAAATTGTCTGCAATGGGTGAGGCTGGTGCGGTTTCGGGTCGGTCCATATGAATCAGGTCGGCACAATCTCGAACTCTTGCAAGGGGGACGCCGAAGTGAAAGTCACTTTTTAAAGAGTTGGCAACCGTAGTCGTCAAATAGTCTCTTATGGGAGAACCTGAAATACGACGCACAGGTTCCCCCATAAGATAACCAAATGTATTGGTGTGATAACCATGGTTTGTACCCGGTTGCCACCATGGTTTCTGGATCGCAATGGCACGTGTCATCGCATTCCAGTTGTAATAAGCGTCATCAGGCAAAGGGGTTTCAACTCCGCATAATCCAGCACGGTGCGACATCACTATTTCGAAAGTTATATCTTCCTTGCCCGCCTGCGAGAACTCAGGCCAATAGGCTGAAATCTTCTCGCTAACTGAGATTCTCCTGGCTTCAAGTAAATGCAGTAAGGTCAAAGCCGCAACAGCTTTACCAACAGACCATGCGTTAACAAGGGTATTCTCACGCCAGGGTCGAGACTTTGCGGCATCGACATGGCCTGCCCAAATATCGACAACAGTTTTACCTTCGATTTCGACACAGACACAAGCGCCAATTTCACCACGCTCACTAAAATTTTGACGAAATGCATCGAACACAGGTTTGAACCTGTTGTCGCAATAACCAAATATTTCAGGCTCCATCAGATTAACATCCTACTTTTTAGTTCATCTTTCCGTTCAACTATCAGCACAACAGCTGCACCAAGTGAAGGTGATTTTATAATGTGATGGTCTGCTGGTTTGCACCGAATTCATGTTATAAATACGGTGAGAAAAGCCAGCAAATCGCATCTCTGGCCCGAACTGGCAGAGCCCGATTTTCTACTTCAGCCTGAGACAGAGAGCGGGATAGGGAAACACTAACGTCACAGTAACGTTTCAACAACTCTGAGAAGTCTCGATCGAATACCTCGAGGCACAATTCAAAATTTAAGCGCAAGCTTCGTGGGTCTATGTTCGCAGATCCAATAACAGCATATTCCTCGTCTACCACGAATAGTTTGGTGTGTGTAAATGGCACCGGTTGATAGTAGATCTGAACATCCCACTGCAATAACTCCCAAATCATGTTTCGGGTGGCCCAATCGACAAATCTGAGATTGCTTTTTTCCGGCAAAATGATGCGAATCTCAATGCCACGGAGCGCGGCAGCAGCCAGCGCAGAGATCATCTCCCTGGATGGTATGAAGTACGGCGTCATAATATCTATTGACCGTTGTGCTGCGCTGATGGCGCCAACCAGAATGAGGTGCAGTTTATCCATATTGTCATCGGGACCATCGATGATCAGGCGGCAGGCAGAGTCACCCACAACTGTCGGCGTCGAATGAATCTGCAGGGGTTCATGCGTGATGAATTGCCATGTTTCGCAGAAATGTTTGGTCATGTCAGCGACCACTGGTCCCTGTACTGCAAAATGGAGGTCTCTTATCCCCGTTGAGCTTGGTTTGTCTCCGATACAGTGTTCTTTATCTATGTTCATACCACCGGTAAACGCGAGGTTACCGTCAACAACCATTAGCTTGCGGTGGTTTCTCAAATTGATAAGAAACGATGGAGGTATGATCCTTGGTGGTATAAACCGAGCCACATTAACCTCGGAGTTGCCAAAAGCTTTACTAGCCCGAGGCCAGCCGTAAAAATCGCCGATCCCATCTATGACGACATAGACATCCACGCCACGTGCTGCAGCCTGTTTCATTGCCTCGATGAACCTTTTACCTGCGGAGTCTCTGCGCAGAATATAGCTCATCAGCAATATGCTGGACTGAGCGCTATGTATCGCATCAAGCATCTCAGGGTAAGCTTGGTCACCATTCTCTAAAATGGTTACATGATTGCCGCTAAGTAGGTTCTGGTCAGTGATCGCGTCTGAAATGTTGATGATCTGACTTATACCAGTGGGAAGTGGATTCGGAAAGTTTGGTTCGCGGAGCGCAGTACTTCGCTTGTTTCTTACCTTGCCTTCACCGCGTTCCAGAGGTACAACTAGGCGCCAGAATTTCTTTCCAGTAAGGCCGTGGGCGCGATTTCGAACGCGATTAATTCCAAAGGTATAGTACAGTGCGGAACCTGCCAGTGGAAACAAGACGCAGACCGAGAGCCAACCAAGTGCTGCTCGCTGGTCTTTTTTGTACAGAAGCGCATGGCCGCCGGCCAATGTGGCAATCAGCAAGTGCAAACAGACAACGATCGTTTCGACATTCAAAGCGAAGAACCAGAAATACGATAGTGCGTGCAGATTAACATTTACGAACACTAGCCCCTAATCTCAACCGCGCCTTGCTAGTTGACTAAATACTGGCACGCATTGGGTCAAGCGAATTCGAGTTCTGCTGCTCAGGCCTTTTTCTTAACCAGCATATCGATTGGCGCACCTGGGCGCCTCTTAACTGTCAGCGCTCACAGCGGTATTTGCCAGCAAATTCCATCAATATTAGCCCCGCGAGTAGGGTTAGTATTCCCTGGCCGAGCACAAAAAGCATAACGAGACCAGCTACGATCAGAATAATTCCCGCACTGTTTTCCAGTATCGGTATCACCGGTCTAAAATAGTCAGCCGGTTGCTGTGCCAGAACACGAATATCAAGCGTCATAACAAGAATGAAGCTTAGAATGGAGAAGAACGATCGTCCTATGAAAACTGCCGCTGCAAGGG
>JBLHWY010000098.1:0-23615 GCA_047629195.1 Candidatus Azotimanducaceae bacterium | reverse complement strand
CAGATGGAAATCCTTATTCTATCTGTGCTTCATATGGCATAGCGGGTTCCTTGCCGGACGGTGCGGCATCAATAAGCAAGTCGAATAGTGTCCACGAGGTCATCGTCGAGTGGGCTGATGATCGCGCTGGTAATAAATCTTCAATTACCTTACGCACGCGAACGGATGATAACTAAGATGAAACGCGCAAACGGTTTTTCACTTGTTGAGTTGATGATTTCTCTGGTGCTAGGTTCTGTCGTCACTGCTGGCGTCGTTCAGTTGTTTGTCGCCAACTCAGAAACCCATAAGCTACTGCAGGGTCAGTCAAGAATGCAGGAGTCTGCGAGGTTTGCGTTAGATTTCATTGGTCGTGATATTCGAAAAGCTGGATACAGGGGCTGTTTTTCGTCAAATGATCAGTTGAATCACACCTTCGATGCAGCTGCACTGTTCATTCCTTACGAGTACGACCTGCGGAATGGCATCACAGGCTTTGATGCTACCGATGAGGGTGAGTGGACTCCAGACATTACTAATGCCTTGCCCTACACCAATGCATCTGGCACAGACGACAATGTGTTTTTTCTCGCGGCCGATGGTTATGGCCAAGGTAATGGTATTGATTTGGATCAGATCTCATCGGGTACCGATATTGTGACCTTCCGCAATTTGTCATCGGTTGAGAGCAGGGTAAGAGATACACTTAATACAACTGCAATCGCTCTTGTCGTAAATATTAAACAAGGCTGGAATGAATTTCGAACAGATCAGCTAATAATGATCCACGATTGTGCTGAAGCTACCATGTTTAGAGTCACTAGCATTTCGCCAAATTTGGCGGGTAACCCGTCTACCATAAGCCAAGACCTAACCGTTGGTCGAGCTGTGGGAGACACTGATGCTACTGCCAATGTCACTCAGCAAATAAACGGGGACAATGTTTTTCAGTCGGATGCAGCGGTTTCAGCGATTCAATCTAACACCTATTATATCCGACCGGGTACGGGATTTAATAACAGTGGTCAGCATCCATTATCGCTCTGGAAAAAAACGAGCCTGGAAGCGCCGATTGAACTGATTGAAGGAGTAGAAGACTTGCAACTGCTGTACGGCGAGGATACCGATGAAGACGGTGTGCCTAACCAATATGTTCCTGCAAATTTTGTTAGCAATTGGCTGGCGGTCGCTACAGTCAGGGTGACCATCGTGGTAAGCAGTATTGACGATGTAGGTGGTACGACGTTGCCAACCCATGGTTGTACTTTTCAGCATTGCATTGACGACGAACAATTCGACGGTTTAATACGTAGGGCATTTACCCAAACATTTCAATTGAGAAATCAGAGCTAAATGAATACCAACGTGAGTAAATTAGGGTCAGTACGTTTTGCTCGGGCGCCAATCATCGGGTCAGGAAAACAATCCGGTGTTGTACTCTTCATTAGCTTAGTGATGTTGCTGATTCTGACAGTGTTAGGTTTGTCATCAGTGCAAACGACAACATTGCAGGAGCGTATGGCGAGAAACGCTCGAGATAGCAATCTCGCTTTTCAGGCTGCGGAATCTGCAGTAAGAGACGCGGAGACGTTGATAGAAACTTTCAACTCGTTAGTGCCATTCACAACAAGTGGTGCTAACGGGGCCGGCTTTTACTTTGAGGGTGATTACGATGCGGAAACTAACTGGGCTGGGCGAAACTGGATGAACGGGGAAGGTTACATCGAGGCACCGACGACAATTAATGGTGTCGCTGAGCCGCCAAAATATATCATTGAACATTTAAAAACTGTCGTATCCGACAACGACACGCTAAACCTTGACAATATTGGACAAGACTCTGGTTCCGGTCGGGCTCAAATTTTTCGGGTCACTGTATATGGTACCGGTGGTACGGCAACGGCACATGTAATGATTCAAAGCACTTATGGCAAGCGTTTTTGAATTGGATAAACTTATGAATACTAAAATGTTGTTTCAAAATTCTTTTGCCCGAACAATATTCATGATGGGTTCTCTCATGATTTCGGCTGTTGCACTGGCAGCGCCGTCGGCAATTGGACCAGACTTCACGGTAAGGGTGAATGTTGGTGACGCGTATACGGACACTTCCAATAGAACAGATTTGTGGCCAAAGTTTGAGGAAAACCCACCGCTGCTGGACGATCCCTGTAGAAACCGCTGCACTTATGCCGGTAGCGCGGTTAGCGGTGCCAACATCATTAGTCTTGACAATACGATTACCGGCTTTGGCGATGGCTGGTTTCACCCACTCGATGTTGATGGTCTTTCTCCATACTCCAGTCCTGGAACCCAGACCTTTGAAGTTAGAGCGACCCTAATAGCAGATGGATCTACATCAGCGAACTTTGTCACTGCGATTGTTATTGTAAATGGTGCACCTGCTATTACGTCCAACGGCGCTGGGGCAGCGGCACTGATAGACGTTGACGAAGGCACAGCTGAAGTTACGACTGTTGTAGCGACTGATATAAATCTACCAGATGACAATCTTACCTACTCAATTTCTGGTGGCGCTGACGCTGGATCTTTCGTTATTAATGGTGTCTCTGGCAAGCTTGATTTTACAGGTGCGCCTGATTTTGAGTCAGCAGGTGATGTTGACGCAGACAATATTTATGAAGTAGAAGTCACAGTAACGGATGTAGGTAATGATTCCGGTACGGCATTAACTGATACCCAAATTCTGACAGTCACTGTGAAAGATGTTAACGATATTGCACCAGTGATCACTAGCGGCACGCTGTTTAACATCAATGAAAATGTAAGTGAGGTGGTGACAGTCGCTGTCACAGACGCTGACACAGTGGGCGTCACTAGCTACTCGATTGTGGGTGGTGTTGACAGTGATGATTTTAGCATCGATGCAGGCACGGGCGCGCTGACCTTTGCAGTAGTACCAGATTTTGATAACCCTGCTGATTCGGATTTAGATAATAGTTACTTCGTTGACATACAGGTAGATAACGGTCCGTTTTCAATTGGACAGTCGATTACAGTCAATATACTCAATTTAGATACTAATCCGACGGCTGAAGACGCTACGCTTAATGTTGATGAAGACGCAACTTATTCATTTAAGCGGCTTGATTTCTCCTATGATGATGTTGATGGCGATGCTTTTTCTGCCATCAGATTAGTGTCCTATCCGGCTAAGGGGCAGTTAAGTTTATCTGGCGCCCCCCTGCCTGGTTTGCCAGGTTTCGTGCTTAATGTGGGCCAAATTGAGAACTTAACCTATGATCCCATCGCCGATGACGATGGCACCTCTTATGCAAGTTTTCGATTCGGAGTTCGGGACTCAATGGGTAGTGAAAGTGTTGCGGATTACACCATTACATTCGATGTTGCCGGCGTGGCCGATGCACCTAGCGTTGCCGTGACGTCAACAATTAGTCTTAACGAAGATGATTCAGGGTTGATGGGGGTTAACGCTAGCCTTGTTGACATAACGAATGAAACCCTAAGTGTTCAAATTTCTGGATTACCTGTTGGCGCAGCGATTGACGACGGCGTATCTAATTCTACACTTGCAATAACTGATGTGAGCAGCTGGGATTTGGCGAATATTAAAGTTGTGCCTCCTCGCCATAGCGATGTTGAATTTACTCTCACAGTGACGGCGACGAGTACCGAATTAAATAGTGCTGATACTGCACAAAATACCGCGACTGCAGATATTGTGATTACCGCGGTAGCCGATGTGCCGGGACTAACTGTGGGTGCGACGACTTCGGGTGATGAGGATACTGGCATTGCATTGTCAATTGCAGGGACTCTCGTTGATAGTGACGGATCGGAGACGTTGACTTTTCAGATTGCTGCTGCGCCAATAGGTGCCCTCCTAAACAACGGTGTCGATGCAGGGGCTGGTGTGTGGAATCTTAGTGCTGCAGATGTTGCCGGGCTGACCATAACGCCGCCCGCAAACGATGATACCGATTTCTCACTCAGTGTTACGGCTATAACGAATGACAACGATGCGAGTGTTGCAAGCTCACCAGTCGCAGCGATTGCAGTAACGGTAACGGCTGTCGCTGATGTTCCTACTATCATAGTAACAGCGGCGGTCAGCGGTGATGAAGATACATCGATACCGCTAACGATTTCAGGGACAGTGGCCGATACCGATGGTTCAGAAACACTGGGATACAGAGTTTCTGGCGTACCTACGACGGCAACGCTTAGCGCAGGCACCAACTCGGGCGGAGGTATTTGGGATTTAACTGCAGCAGAAGTAACTGGACTAAACATCTCCTTGAATCAGCATCTAGGAACTGATTTTCAACTCCAAGTGCAATCATCTGCGATCGAAGCAAGAGATGGAGATGTCACTGCATCAGCCGCATCATCCCCGATTGACGTCACATTTAACGATGTAGCGGATCTACCAACGTTGTCTTTGACGGCAACGGCCTCTGGTAATGAAGATTCGCCCATAGCATTAACCGTCGGGGGCGCACTAGTCGATGTTGACGGCTCCGAATCATTGTCGGTCACGATTGCTGGAGTACCTGCTGGCGCGACACTTAATGCGGGTTCGGATCTAGGCGGTGGAGCCTGGTCTGTGAGTTCTGACGATTTTGCAGGGCTTGCTGTAACGCCGCCAACCAATTCTGTGACACCTTTTTCACTCACCGCTGCAGCAGTTGCTACAGAATTATCCGGTGGTTCAACGATTTCAAGCGCAACGCAGTCTATAAGCGTGACGATCGTTGCTGTCAATGATGCCCCCGTCGTCGCTAATCAAACGTTCACACTCGATGAAAACTCCCCTAATGGGACGGTTGTTGGGAACGTTCCTGCCAGTGATGTTGATGTAGGGCAGACCTTGTCCTTTGGTTTAACGGGGACTGCTTTTACAGTCAGCAATAGCGGTATTATCACTGTTGCAGATGTCAATGAACTAGATTTTGAAACAACGTCTACTTTCACGCTGACGTTGACTGTCACAGATGATGGCGCTCCGACAGCCAACGATACTGCGACCATCACTATTAATCTAAATGGTGTTAGTGATTCAGCGCCGATTGGCGTTTCTGATGCCGCAACGGTAGACGAACTCGCGACAGTGGTTTTTAACGTGCTTACTAATGACTCTGATCCGGATGTCCCCGCTGATATTATAAGTGTCAGTGAAGTAAACAATGATGCGGGCCTGGTCGGCGTACCGGTAGATGTAATTGAAAGCGGTGTTGTGGTCGGTACGCTGACTATTGAATCGAATGGTGACGCAACCTTTGTTGCAACTGCGGATAGTACTGTCGAGATATTCTCAGCTTCAGCGACCTATAGCGTTGGCGACGGTGTTGCGAGTGCCGAAGAGATTGCTGTGTTAATCACCATCAACCCTATCAATGATAATTCTCCCTCTTTAAGTGCTAATGGCGTCGCGTTAATGGCTAGCGGCATCCAATTTGATGAAGATCAATACGCAAGCGCGGGCTCGCCTCGATTCGTCGTTCTGAACGACCTCTTTATTGATCTTGATATTGATGAAGACGGTGTGCTCGATGGTAGCGTTAGCGGAGATAACGACTCGCTGGGGTTTACGATTACTAGCAACTCGAATAGCGGATTATTAAGCACTGCTATCGCCTCTGGCGACCTGAGTCTTTACAGTGCAGCTAACGAACACGGCGTTTCAAACATTGTGATTGAAGCCGTTGATGTTGCTGCGCCTTTTGGAAATATTTCATCTGTCACGTTGTCACTAGCTATTGACGTTGTTTCTGTCAACGATCCGCCAATTTATTCTTCGTCCTATTCCAATTCGACACAGGATGAAGATTCAGGGGACATTCCCATTAACCTCAGTAACGCATTTACTGATGCTGACTTAAGTGACAGCGATCCAAGTGATGAAACATTAACTTACAGAGTGACTGTCGATGATGTTCCGAATCCATTTGTGACGACAACGATGATTGACACGAGTGGATTCACGCTAGAGAGCGAAACGATTGATGTGCCTGCAGTGGGCGCGCGCCGCTTTGTTTTCACAACAACCAATACTGACACCGTACTACCGATAAATGAGGACGCGCACGGTTATGTTGACGTCACGATACGCGCAATTGACCTAGGAAGGCCGCCAGCATCGCCAGCGGACGCAATCCCATTGTTTGACGATGGATCGTTCCGGGTTACAGTGAATGGAATAGGTGATGACACACCCATGGCTGTGGATGATCATTACTCGGATTTCCCTCAACTAGAAATCAATGAGGATAGTGACGCTATTACATTTAATGTCACCTCAAATGATGATCAGGGTGACGCGCCGGTCCTCGTTATCAGCGCTGGACAGCAGATAGTCGACTCATTTGGAGGGCAGCACAACTGGCGAACAACCAGTCGTCTATCCGATCCGAATAACACGGGTGACTTTACCATCACGATTAATGGAGAGGTCTCCTGTGCCCATATAGGCTGTTTGTCGGCAGAGACTGCGGACACGACGATTGACGGAGGTGCTGCAAGCAACTTTGATATTGTGTACAAGCCTTCTCTTGACTTTAGTGGTGAAGATAGCTTTGTTTACTGTATTGAGGATACTTTTCCGGGTTCTGAGGCAGCCTTTACGCCGCCGTCAGATCCTCGCTGCGCCACTGTGACGGTGAATGTCTTGCCGGTTAATGATAAACCCATAGCGCTAGATCCTATTATATTTGTTATGGATCAAGCTGATGATTTGATGCTGGGTGCAGATGACGGTTTGACAACCAAGATTCAAGACATTGATAACACGCATGTGGATGGCGTTGGGTGTAACCCTGCCGAGCCAACTTGTATGCCGGCTCCGGGTGATCCACAATCAGATACGTTGTATTTCCAACTAACCTCAGCACTCACTGATCATGGTCAAATGTTGCCTCCGTTTACAAGCGATGGCGGCTTCCATTATCGTCCTGATGCGACTTTTGCTGGAGATGATTCCTTTACTTTTAACGTATGTGACATCCCTTTTCCTGGTGATGCGGATCACTGTGTCTATGGGGTCACGGCCTCAATTGTTATTGAGCCAATCGAAGGTGCGCCTACAGGTTCGAGTGGTGATGCTGTTGAGTTCGACTATCAGCTCGCACAAATCCCGCTAGAATTGCCCGTCGGACCAGAGCCAAATGTTCTGCTCGTCAACGATGATTCGGGTTCAATGGGCTGGGATATTCTGACGGATCAGGATAGTGGCCTGTATTATTTCTCGACAGGAAACTATATTTATTACACTTTGAAGGCAACAGCCGGTAGCTCCACGAGTGTTGCGCCCAGTGAGTCATCGGCACCAAATGCAGGGCTTTGGCGGTTGAGAAATTCTACTTATAATCGAATATATTATAATCCTGAGAATCAATATCAACCGTGGGACGGGTTGGATACGAGTGATAACGAGTTCCCGGATAGTCCGCCTGCATCGGCGCGTCATCACCCGCTGTCAGGTTCTGCGACCACAAACCTAACAATCCCGCAGAGTTACACGGGTAGAGCGGTGGTTACTCAGGAAAGCTGTTATCTTCAATGTGTGAGTTATAGCTGGAGCGGCTGTTCTTCCTATGAAACTGTATGTGGAACATTCTCTGGATTCCAAAACGTTAATGTCACAAATTATCATATCCCTCGTTTTTACCTCTGGGATGACAAAGATGGTGACGGTTTGTTGGATGACGTGCCTTCTCCTTTTAACGATTCAGCAAACTCGGAAGGAATGTTAGTAGAAATCAAGCCTGCTTCAGATGGAGGGTCGGATACATATCCGAAGACTGCAGATAGAACTGACTGTACGACAAGTGAAACCTATTGCACCTATGATGAAGAGCTGCAGAACTTCGCAAACTGGTTTACCTATGCGCGTAATCGCGAATTTACCGCCAAGTCTGCTTTGGGTAGAGTTGTTGCTTCTGCTGAGAACATACGGATTGGTTACGCCAAATTAAATAGCAGTAGTGGCCTGAAAAGAATCGTTTCAATGAACACTTCGGAGCGAACTGGTGCTAAAGCAGAATTGCTTGATGCTATATATCAAACAAATTCAAGTGGTGGCACACCTTTGCGAAGATCGTTACGCGATGCTGGTCGTTATTATGAGTGTCGTTCGAATGACATTTTCAATAGTGGTTCTAATTCGAGCCCCGGTAGCACAAATTGCCCTGTCTTGGCCTCGCCAGAAGGTAATTGTCAGCAGAACTTCACGCTTCTGATTACCGATGGCACCTGGAATGGTAATGACCCGGGCGTAGGGGACTCCGATGATGACAATAATACTGACTTCGATGGTGGTGCCTACGCAGGCAGCACAAACAATACATTGGCGGATGTTGCAATGCATTACTACGAACGTGACTTACACTCGTTGACTAATGAAGTACCAACAACCGCTAGAGATAGGTCTGGAGCGCCAGTCGATGCATTTGTGGATAGTAGTGATGAGATTATGCATCAGCATATGGCTACTTATACCGTGGGGTTTGGTGTTAGCGGGCTGATAGATGCAGAACCAACGGACTACACCGCCGGGTTTAATTGGGGGAACCCGGGTAGTTCAAGCGCTAGAAAAATCGATGATCTACGACACGCCGCATATAACGGTCGGGGAGAATATCTTAATGCGGCAAGTGCAAAAGAACTTTCTAATGCGCTTATCTCAGCATTTGAAGAGTTTGCTCAAGGTAGCGGTGCGGCTTCTGCCGTAAGTTTTAACTCTCAGGAGATTCAAGAAGATACGTTGATTTTCCGAGCTTTTTATAACACTAAGATAAATACTGGCAATCTGATAGCTCAATCGCTGACTGAAGCTGGACTGGTCGATGAGCCCGTCTGGGAGTCTGCCATTGCGATGGATAGCGTTGATCCTGATGATCGTGAAATATTCACATTTGACGCAGATCTGTCTAGAGGGATTCCTTTTCGGCCTGATGCTTACCCGGCTGGGCTGACAACAGCACAAAGGAATACGTTTGTTGATGATTTGGGTGCTTCATCCGAACAGAAGAATGCTGAAGTAACACAGCGGGTTAACTACCTGCGGGGCGATTCTAGCTTGGAAAGGCCGGTAGGCAACTTCAGAGAGCGTCCTACGATCGAAGGTAGATTGGGCGATATCGTTCACTCAACTCCTGTTTTTGTCGGTGAGCCGAATAGACTTGGTCGTGATGGAGAGCCATATCCTCAAGGTGGCGATCTGTACTCTTACTTTCGTGCTGCGAATCAAGATCGACAAGAACTAATTTATGTTGAAGCAAACGACGGTATGCTACATGGCTTTGACGCGTCAAATGGTAGTGAGGTGTTTGGCTATGTGCCTAACAATTTGATGTTAGGTACCTTCAGCAGAAAAATTACCGACCTGCTCGATTACGAATATAGTCATCGTTTCTTTGTCGACTTGACCCCCGCTGTTAACGATGCGTTTATTAAAGTTGATGGTACTGGCGATAGGGAATGGGCGACAGTGTTGATTGGTGGTCAAGGCGCAGGGGCGAAAGCTTATTTTGCTCTCGATGTAACCGATCCTGACAAGCTAAACGAGGCAGATGCCGCAGACGTTGTACTGTGGGAATTTACTGAAGCTGATGATTCGTATCCAACAGACGCTATGATAGAAGGAGATCTCGCGGATCTAGGAAATGCTTTGAAGACTGGCACTTCCCTAAGGATGGACCTGCAGGATATACCGCAGACCGTCCGTGACCTGGGCAATACCTTTAGTGTGCCCACGCTCGCCATGAGCAATGTTGTTACCGATGGTGAAAATGAGTGGATCGCAATATTTGGTAATGGTTTTAATAGTACCGCCGGTATTGCGAAATTATTTGTGCTCTTTGTCGAACGCGGAGCAGATGGAAATTGGTGTCATCCAAACAAGAAACATAATGTTGTTGAGAATACGACGGCGTTGCCAACCGGATGTAGCAGTACGGATGTGGATTTTGTCAAAATCAATACAGGCTTTGGTGTCCAAGGCGGCCTTCCAAATGGTTTAGGTACACCGCGAGGCATTGATGTTGATAGTAACGGCACCATTGATTTTGCTTATGCAGGTGATACGTTTGGCAACTTCTTCAGGTTTGATTTACGTAGTGATGATTATAGTGATTGGAAATTTATCAAGATATTTGAAGCCGAACACGAAGATAGCTTCGGGGTTAAAACACCTCAGCCCATTACGACCCAGCCTATTGTGACCCAGCATCCAACTGAGGCTGATGGTTATATTGTGATCTTTGCTACCGGTAGCTACATCACGGTTCCAGATGGCGTAACGGATGATATTCAGTCGATCTATGGATTGTGGGACAGATTGACCGATTTTGATATTCAAATGGATACTTTGGTAAGGCAGCGCTATACAAATGAGTATGACGCGACTTTCGGTAATGTGCGTAGCTTGAGTAATGAAGAAGTAAATTATAAGGGTGCTGCTAGAGGATGGTTTAACCACTTGGATACTCCTGCTCTCGGGTTCCCTATTACTGCTTCACCAGAATTTCCGGGCGAAAGGGCAGTGAGGAATATCCAAATTCGTGGTGGTTTAACGTTCGTGAATAGTATTGTGCCAAGAAGCGCTGATAGTTGTGTTGATGTTGCCGGTGGGTTTGCACTCTCTTTCTGTCCTGGCACCGGTGGCACCGATTGTTTGGGTGATCGTGGCATTTTCGACCTGAACGATGATGGATCCTTCGATGATGGAGATAAGGTCAATGGAACGGTCGTCGCTGGAACAAGGTTTGAAGATGCAGTGCCAACAGACTCCTCGTTTATTGGTGATGAGCGAATAACTCAGTTGAGTGATAAGTCTCTTGATGCAACGGGGGCAAACGTAAGCCAAGGTAGAAATACCGGTCGTCTCTCTTGGAAGCAAAGGAATGCTGTAGACTAACTAGAAGGGTGATGTTCGTGGACTGGTTAGGTAACTGTCGAGAAAGTTCGTCTGTAATAAGTAGCTTATAGAGCATCTGTTCAAAATGCGGTATGAAATACTGGAAACATAATATGAAAGTCTATTTAACTATTTTGCTTATGCTGGGACTGGCAGTGCCGGTGCCTATTTTCGCTGAGGATGTGGATGAAGATGTCGTCGATTTTATGGCGCTCGTCAGAAACATAAAAGACCCAATGGTTGCACGCGAAGATCGGGGTGAACTGCAAATGTTAAACCTCACATACCGTAAAGGCACGATCAATGGTTACTCCTACCTTTTCGGTCCACCGGTCGATCCGATCAGAGTTAAAATGCTGGGTTCTGACGGGGGCGCGTTAGAACTGCTGGCTGAGGGGATGTATATCAAAGTAAAGTTCTTTGAGACTCAGGGCTATAGAGTTGCGCTAGAGTTAGAGCAGATTCAAATCGATCATAACCTCGACCACTGATAAGCCGATTGTCTATTTGGTTAGCATCTAAGTGGCTTATTTCTTCTGTCAAGTGATACGCCGTCTTTGTCTCGTCTGTTAATAAGTCTTACACGTCCTTGCACGTTAATGACGAGTTGTCTCGAAAGCTTACTGTCGCGTGATTCAGAACAGTAAACAAAATTGCCATTCTGGAAATTTGTATACCCGTGCTCTGTGAGTTGAAGATACTTTTTGTTTTTAAACGATCTCCATTTTAGTGTGCCATTTTGAACTGATGGTTTAAAACGACTCAGGATCGAGTCTTTGCCGTTTACCTGAGCGTCGCGATTATGATCGAGGAAAACTATGACGCCGTCATGCCATTCTCCGCCACATCCAAGTCCTGAGGGCGTAGAGGGACATATGGTGGTTGTTACTCTAAAGTTGATTGCTGCATGTCGGGTGTAATGTATAGTGCCAACAACCCAGTTGATCATCGCGGTAGCCTGGCTTCGATGGTAGATTTTTGTCATCGACGGAAAAGCAAAGTTCATCGTAATGGCAGCGATTGCCATTACACTAATGAGTTCCACGAACGAATATCCACGGAGCTCAGGCCGAGTTATTGATTTCATATTCCACCCCTTGAGATTCTCGACGCCGCAGCGGAGATCGAAACAGTTAGGACTTCTCGTTAAATGAGATTCCTACCGGGATGAGATTATGATTTGGGCGGCCTCACGTCGTGAGCTAAATGCTGAATGACGTGTAAGCAAAAGCTGATTCTATTCGAGTCCGAGCTTTTTCAGCCTATAGCGTAGTGCGCGAAAGGTCATGCCAAGTTTTTTTGCAGCTGCTGTTTTATTCCAGCGAGTCGCCTCTAAGGCATCGACGATAACGTTTTTCTCTATGCCTTCTAGATAGGACTCGAGTGAGTCAGCGTCCTCAGGTAATGCTGAGCCTGGTGTGGTCTGTGGCCCAGATTCTACTTCTGCAGAAAGGGGTTGTGTTTCTTCTTCGCGCTTTGATACTTGATCGTTCGTGTTTGTATCAGGTTGTCGAAGCGAGGGTGCTGTGATGCTTCTGGCGCCATGGCTTAGATTAAGATCTTCTGGCTCAATCGTATCATTTTCACATAACGTAAAAGCGCGCTCGAGTGTATTTTCCAATTCCCGAACATTGCCAGGGTAGTGGTAACTCATCAATGCCTGCATGGCATCGCTACTTAGCTTCGGTGATTCCATGCCGTAGTCACTGCCAATTTTGGCAAGCAAATATTGCGATAACTCAGGAATATCCTCGAGTCGATCACGTAGGCTAGGAACATTCAGCTCGATGACATTTATTCGGTAATACAAATCTTGTCGAAACGCATTTCGTTCTACTTCTCGTCCCAGATTTTTGTGGGTCGCGCTAAGGATTCTGACGTCAACTGACATTTCCTGTTGCGAGCCAATAGGGCGAATGGCTTTTTCCTGAATACCCCTTAGAAGTTTAACCTGCATTGCAAGCGGTAGATCTGCCACCTCATCGAGGAATAGAGTGCCTCCATTTGCCGCTTGAAATAAGCCTTCCTTGTCGCTGACTGCCCCGGTAAAACTTCCTTTAGTATGCCCGAAGAATTCACTTTCCATTAGCTCGCTTGGAATAGCGCCGCAGTTGACGGGAACGAATGGCGCGTCAGCATGGGGGCCTTGTTCATGAATGAGTCGGGCCACTAATTCTTTTCCACTGCCAGACTCGCCGCTGATATAAATAGGAGCCTGGCTTCGAGCAAGCTTTGTTATTTGTTTTCTGAGCTGATTCATCACTGCTGATGTACCGAGCAAAGAGCTATTCTGATCTTCGGTTTTAAGCAAATTTATAGGGTCGAGGCTGAGCGCTTTGTCGACCAGTTTTCTTAGTAGCTCTAAATTTACGGGTTTGGAAACAAAATCGAAGGCGCCTGCCTTCAGTGCCTCAACGGCAGACTCCATATTGCCGTGTGCCGTTATCATGGCGACGGGTATCTGCGGGTAGTTGCTTTGAATATGTTCGACGAGTTGAATGCCATTTCCGTCTGGTAGTTTCATGTCGGTCAAGCAAAAATCAAACGTATAGTTGGCGAGAAGTTCCTTGGCTGATCTAACATCCTCGGCACTTTTCGTATCTATGTCCATCCGACCCAGAGTAATTTCAAGCAATTCTCTGATGTCAGGTTCATCATCAATGATTAGTGCGCGTTTTTGAGTCATGTTTAGTTTCTTATTTGTTGAGCATGTCTGTTGCTAATGGCTAATTTGAGCAGTCAAAAATTGACTGTAAGGCTTCTTATTCGAGCTTCCTATTTTAGCTTCTTAAGAAATGTTATTTTGAAACAACTTCCTCCGTGTGGCGCTTGCGAATAACCGAGTCGTGATTCGTTTGCCTCACAGAGTTCCCTCGACAAATACAACCCTAAACCAGTGCCTGATGTTTCAGTGGTGTAGAAGGGTTCAAACAGATTGGGAACCAGTCCCTTACCTACGCCATCGCCATAATCTATGACAGCGATGTAAGCGCTGTTGCTTGCTTCATCCCTGCCGTATTCGATGAGAAGCTTATCTACGCCTGTTTTCTTTTCGCTATATCGTAGACCGTTTTGGCATAGGTTTCCAAGTACTTGAGACAAGTGAAGTGGATCAAATTCGACTTGCATGCCATTTGTCTTATTTTTAATCTGAATATTTGGTTTTGTTGCTCTGCCCGCAGAAAAATCTTCGACAAACCCGGTAACCCATTCGTCTAGTCCGAGCTTCTTTACTTGCGCGGATCGGCGTCGTGACATTTGTAAGACGTTTTCAATAACATCGTTCATTCTGACGCAGTGGTTTTGAATTATCTCACTTAAGCGGATGTCGCCCTTGTTGAGCTCTGTTGATTCGCCAAGCAACTGTGCAGCGTGACTGATAGCGCCAAGTGGGTTTCTTATCTCGTGGGCGATGCTTGCAGAAAGCCTGCCGAGGGCTGCCAATTTTAACTGTTGCGCTTGACGCTGAACCTCAGTGCTATCTTCAATAAATATAAGCGTATCTGCATCTTGGCGGCTAGTGTTGATAGCTGAAAATGTGGCAATAAGTTCTGGCGATGTGTCTTGAGTGTGGAATACAACTGGGTCGACTGTTGGATTGTCAGACCATTCAGCCAGTTTGTCTATTAGTCGATATGGTAGTCGCTCTCCGGGTATATCGGGTTCCGCGGGAATAACCAGAAGATGCTTTCCTGCATTATTGATCAATTTGATCATGCCGCTATTGGAAACCACCACGACGCCAATTCGCATTCTGTCGATGACTAGTTGGTTGATTTGTTCGAGTTTGAAAACTTCCTGCTCACGGTTGCGCAATTGCTGTGATGCGGTTTGGAAAAATATATTTGCACCAAAATATAAGATGCCAAGAATACCTGCTTGAAAAAAGTTTTGAAAATCTGTTTTTTCAAGAAAAAAGACATAGAACTCGACATAAATTGTAAGAATGAATGCGATCGCCGGCAATACTGTTGAGCCGCGTCCATAGATTAGTGCGCCGCCAAATGCACACGTAAATATGAGGAAGTTGCCCAGCCCCGAACTGACTCCGCCACTTGCTGACATCATCAGCGTCAGTGCTAAAATATCGAGGATTAATATCGTAAATAACGGGCCAGTTTTAGCAAAAGCGCCGGGAGGAACAAAAAGAGATACCAGACCAATCAGGATATTGACGCTGATATAGATGAGAATTGTTCTTTGAAAGAGGTCTGGGTTCAGGGCGCCAACAAACTCGCCGAAATACTTTTCCAGAAAAAGAAACAGGAAAGCGAAAGAAATTGAGATTCTGTAGTAGTTGTAGACCCTTAGGATCGCGGCTCTTTGCCGGAGATGTTGTTGCTCTAAAGGATCGCGCTCCTGTTGCATAGGACAAACTTATCCAAGTAAGCCAAACGAAATGAGGTTTATCCAGGAGCGCTCTTTACCTTTTACCGATTGTGATTGGTTAAGCTGGCCCGAGCCGCCCAATGATTTATGCTGTGGAAAATTTTCACTCAACACCAATAACGTCTCGTTTGCTAAAGCATCCATATTTAACAAACTGTATGCCTCGACCATGAT
Organism: Candidatus Azotimanducaceae bacterium; assembly: GCA_047629195.1. GTDB lineage: Bacteria > Pseudomonadota > Gammaproteobacteria > Pseudomonadales > Azotimanducaceae > UBA4582. Next base: position 8,176 of record JBLHWY010000098.1, on the reverse strand, counting down.
GGCAAGCGCATCAGGTATGGAGGGGGTTTCCTGAAAGTTCTCAAAAACGTATCGACCTCTGTTTGCAGCTGCGATATAGGCGCCACGATAGATATAATATCGCGCGACATTTAGCTCATATTCTGCGAGTAAATTCCGCAGGTAAATCATTCTGCGCTGAGAGTCTGGAGCATACCGGCTGCTTGGGAAGCGCTTGATTAACTGAGAGAAATCATTGAACGAATCTCGTGCTGCACCGGGGTCTCTGGTTGAAGCGTTCATTGGAATAAACTTTTCAAGAAAGTTCGTATCTTCGTCAAAAGAAGCCATGCCGCGAAGATAATATGCGTAGTCTACATTCGGGTGCTGAGGGTGAAGGCGGATAAACCGGTCAGATGCAGCACGGGCAGATTCCGATTGAGCGCTTTTGTAGTAAGCATAAATGATTTCCAGCTGTGCCTGCTCCGCGTACCTGCCAAACGGAAACCGCGCCTCGAGGAATTGTAACCTTTGGACTGCAGTCTGGTAGTTGCCCGATTTCAACGCTGATTGAGACAGTTTGTAATACTCAAGTTCAGTTGCGTTAATGTCGTCGTCCTCCTGTTCGGCCTTGTCGCTGGAGCAGGCCGAAAGAAATAGCAGGCATAAAATCGATAGGATTGAGATGTAATTGGTTACAATGGTAGAGCGCATAGATAGATTCTACTTTGTCAGTCTGGTTTGTTTGGTAGCGGCTTTAGTAAATTAATTAGTAAATCAATTTTTGAATCAATCGGAAGTCTGCTTAATCTGTGTACAGGCTTGAAAACAGCGCTATTTAACCATAGCCTCATGGCTTTCCCAAGCATGACCCATTAAGTTGCTGCCGGAAGGTAGGACTTCAAGAAGATTGAACTTCAATCTGATCAATTGATGCATCAGCATCTTGCCAGCAAGAGTCAGGAAAAAATGCCCCTAGAAATTATCCATCAGGAAATTGTTCCAGAAGATCTCGCCTTCAATCGATTAGATCACGTGGTCTCGTCATTGTTCCCGCAATATTCAAGATCCCGGTTACAAACCTGGATAAAGGAGGGGGATTTGCTGGTTGACGGAAAGATAAGAAAGCCCAAGGACAAGGTTATGGGCGGGGAACGCATTTCGATACAGGCCAATTCAGTTGAGATATCCTTCGAGGCTCAAGCGATGCCGCTAAACATTGTTTATGAAGATGAGTGTCTACTGGTTATCAATAAACCTGCAGGACTTGTTGTTCACCCCGGAGCAGGCAATTTTGACGGTACGCTTCTAAACGGCTTGTTACATTATTCTGAGCAGCTGTTTGGTATACCAAGAGCGGGCATAGTGCATAGATTAGATAAAGACACCACCGGATTGATGGTAGTTGCGAAGACCCTTAGCAGTCAGCATCATCTGGTTCAGCAACTTCAGGCGCGGTCAGTGAGTAGAATATATGACGCTGCGGTCTATGGTGCTTTGAATCGTAGTGGCAAAGTGGACCAGCCTATTGGCCGGCACACGACACAGCGAACCAAAATGGCGGTTCGTCCAACGGGGAAACCCGCGATCACCCACTACAAGGTAGAACGTTGTTTTGGCGAACACACGCATATTGAGTTGGCACTCGAAACAGGACGAACCCATCAGATCAGGGTTCATATGCAATCTGTGGGGCATCCGCTCATCGGCGATAATACTTATGGTGGTGGATTCAAAGAGCCAGCACACAAAGATTCTGATTTGTTGCGAGCGCTAAGAGGGTTTAAACGCCCGGCTTTGCACGCGCGGGAGCTGAAGTTAGTTCACCCAGTCACATCTGAAAATATGCACTGGAAAGCCGAAATCCCTGACGATCTGCGAGCATTGTTAGACGATCTAGCTCAATACTCAGGCCGGATCGGCCTGTGACAAGAAGATGAGTAAGTCAGTATTGCTTAGGCCTGACTGGAGTTGTCCCAAAGGCATCGAGTTAAGGCTGAGTACGCGACTTTTTGGCGAGAGCTCTGGAGGCTACAGTGGCTTGAATTTGGGTACTCATGTTAATGATAGCCTCGAGACTGTGCTGAATAATCGACTACTTGTTCGGTCAGAGTTGCCCTCTGAACCGATATGGCTAAATCAGGTTCATGGTAATCATGTCATTGACACAAAAGAGTTGAATTTGGCGCAGGAATACCAAACCGTGCCAGATGCCGATGCTTGCTATACTCAACAAGGTGAGGCAGTTCTTGCGATACTGGTTGCTGACTGCCTTCCCGTCGCGCTGGTGAGTGGTGACGGGCGCGAGTTGGCGTTAGTTCATGCTGGGTGGCGCGGGCTTGCAAACGGCATCCTTGAAAAGACGGTGGCAAGGTTTGCCTCGCGAGACATCCGTGCATGGTTTGGGCCGGCGATTGGTCCCTGTCATTATGAAGTTGATGGTGCTGTCAGGCATGAGTTTAGTAATGATGAAGGTTTTGTGGCGGCAAGAGACGCGTTTCATTGGACGATGGATCTTTGTCAGCAGGCTGAAAGCCAATTACTAAATCTGAATATAAAGTCAGTCACGCAATCCAAGATATGTACCAGTTGCGATGATCGCTTTTATTCCCATAGACAAAGTGCACCGACCGGACGATTTGGAATATTTTTATGGAAATTGCCTTAGCCTGTGCAGTTCTCTCTTATAACTTGTCGCGCAGTTTCTGTTTTAGCTGCTTTTTCAGCGGGGGTAAGAATTCGAACGGTGCCATCGTCTTGCGTAACTCTAATGCGAGAAAACGCTTGGAGGTTAGTCAGATTCTTTTTACCAATCTCACAATTTGATCGTTTGGTTCTCGCGATTCTTCTTGCTTCTGCGGCGACTTGGTCTGCCACTAGCGCGTCTGGATCAATCTCAGTCGGTGCCGCTACCTGAGTTGTTGGTGTTGATCTTTGTTCCAGAAATACTTGTTCGCCAAACTTGTGTTTCTTGCTAACACGTTGGGCCTGATAACCTTGAGGGTTTCGCTGGGAATAGTTGGTGACCCCATTTTCATCAATCCACGTATAATATTCTTGTGCACCAGACAGATTTTGTGGCGCAAGCACAAAAGTTGCAGTGCCGAGAATAATGATCAATATGTACTTTAGGTTGTTCATCTAAAGTGTTACCAACTAAAGGTTTTTTATAATATTACTTCAACTGCACGAAGATTTCGAGCGGTTCATTCTGTGTTGTCGTCCTTTTGGCGTAAAATCATGCCTAGAGGCGCGAATAGGTCGGTATATAACAATCCAAACAGCGCTTGAAACGTTGACGTAGCAGCTGCTTTGATTGAGAATGCCCGCCTTAAACTGCCTAGAAAACAGGGGAATTTGGTGGAAATGCTATCAGGCGGAGATATTCTAATTAGATGTCTCCAAGAAGAAGATGTTGATTATGTATTCGGATACCCCGGCGGTACCGTGCTACATATCTATGATGCGTTGTTTAAGCAGAACAAGCTAAAGCACATTCTTGTAAGACATGAGCAAGCAGCCACGCATATGGCTGATGGGTATGCGCGAAGTACTGGCAGACCAGGGGTTGTGCTTGTGACGTCTGGTCCAGGTGCGACCAATGCCATTACCGGAATTGCCACAGCTTACATGGATTCTATCCCGATGGTGGTAATATCCGGGCAGGTCCAAAGCCATCTCATCGGCAGCGACTCTTTCCAGGAAACCGATATGGTGGGGATTTCAAGACCCATCGTGAAGCATAGTTTCCTGGTTAAAAGCGCTAAAGACATTCCAGACATTATCAAAAAAGCTTTTTTTATTGCGACTACCGGTAGACCCGGTCCTGTCGTGGTAGATATTCCAAAGGACATTACGAATCCGACAGATCTGGTGGAGTTTGAATATCCAAAACATCTGACGATGCGATCATACAATCCAGCCTCTAAAGGGCATGCGGGGCAGATAAAGAAAGCTGTTTCAATGCTGCTAGAGAGTGAGCGACCCGTTATATACGCCGGTGGCGGTGTGATTCTTGGTGAGGCTTCAGTTGAGTTAGCTGAATTGGTCCGACTGTTGGGCTATCCAATCACCAATACTTTGATGGGACTTGGTGCCTATCCCGGCACAGATCCGCAGAATCTTGGCATGTTGGGTATGCATGGTACTTACGAAGCTAACATGGCGATGCATCATTGTGATGTTCTGTTGGCCGTGGGCGCGAGATTCGATGACAGGGTCACCAACACGGTTGCGAAATTCTGTCCTAATGCCGAAATCATTCATATCGATATTGATCCTGCATCAATATCAAAAACCGTTGTTGTCGATGTGCCGATTGTTGGTCCTGTTAAAACAGTGTTGGCTGACATGGTCTCGATCGTTAAGGATAAATTGAAGAAAGGCAAAGCAAAACCTATCGAGCGTATAGGTGCTTGGTTAGATCAGATTCAAGGTTGGCGCAATGTTAATTGCCTAGCTGTTACACCGCACGCTGATGGCCAAACAATTATGCCTCAACAGGTTGTACAGGCAGTATATAAAGTCACCGGCGGCACTTCGTATGTCACCTCTGATGTGGGCCAACACCAAATGTTTGCTGCGCAATACTATCCTTTCGATGAGCCTCGTAAATGGATCAATTCCGGCGGCTTAGGCACGATGGGGTTTGGGCTGCCCGCAGCGATGGGGGTTCAAACCGCTTTTCCAGACGAGGTTGTAACCTGTATCACTGGCGAAGGTAGTATCCAAATGAATATTCAGGAGCTATCAACCTGTGCTCAATATGGGTTGCCTGTAAAGGTTATCAACATCAACAATGGCACACTTGGCATGGTCAAGCAGTGGCAGGATATGCAGTATGAAGGCCGTCATTCCCAAAGTTACATGGAATCACTGCCGAATTTTGTTGCGCTTGTAGAGTCCTATGGTCACGTTGGGTTCAAGGTCGAAGTACTTGATGAGTTAGAAGCAGTACTCGAAGAAGCTTATGCGATTAAGAACAAACTGGTCTTTGTCGACATTCTCGTAGATCCAAACGAGCACGTATACCCAATGCATATTGCGCCCAATGGTTCGATGCGTGATATGTGGTTGAAAAAAGGGGTGCGGACATGATGCGTAGAATCATCTCTGTCCTGCTTGAAAATGAAGCAGGTGCGTTATCACGTGTCATAGGTTTGTTTGCGCAGCGAAATTACAACATTGAAACTCTGACGGTTGCGCCTACTGAGGATGTGACTTTATCGCGACTAACGCTTACAACGTCTGCAAGCGACTCTCAGATAGAGCAGATTACCAAGCAGCTTAATAAGCTTATTGAGGTTGTAAAGCTTGTTGATCTTACTGAGGGCGAGCATGTAGAAAGAGAGCTGATGTTAGTGAAAGTCAAAGCCTCCGGTGCCCAACGAGCTGAAATAAAAAGAACCGCTGACATTTTTCGTGGCCAGATTGTCGATGTTACGAGTAGCGCCTATACAATTCAGCTAACAGGTACGACGGATAAGCTTGATGCATTTTTAAGAGCTCTGGCGGATGCTATTGTGCTTGAGGTGGTTCGTTCTGGCGTCTCTGGTTTAAGCCGTGGCGAAAAAATCCTTAGCGTCTAGATGTCCCACTGTTGCACATGTCTCAGCAATCTTTAGACTCGTCCTAGGAAATATAAGAGATTCTTGAGATGGTAGATCCGAATAAGCCTGTGGATAGCAATGCTGCTTCAGGCGAAAACGAAGAAAACGTTACGCAGATATCTGAAAAGATGGGTGACCGAGCCGGATTACGAAGAGGCATTTACCTGCTTCCGAACCTGATTACGACGGGAGCGCTGTTTTCAGGCTTCTATGCAATCATCGGTGCTATGAGTGGTGCATTAGAAAATGCCGCGATCGCGATCATTGTCGCGGGCATCCTTGACGCGCTGGATGGCCGAATAGCACGCATGACCAACACCCAGAGTGAATTCGGTGTCCAATACGACAGCTTGTCTGACCTGGTGGCATTTGGCGTCGCGCCAGCTGTATTGATGTTTAGCTGGGTTTTGTCTGACCTGGGTAACTTGGGGTGGGCGATCGCCTTCCTCTACATGGCATGTGCGGCACTTAGGCTTGCGCGATTCAATACCAATCCCGATAACAGCGTGTTCTTCGGTTTAGCGAGCCCGATGGCCGCGGCCGTTCTTGCCACCACGGTCTGGGTGTTTGTAGATAAACAGGTACAGGTGCCCGTTAACCTCGGGCTCACGATGCCCATATCTGCTCTCACTGCTGCTGTCGCTATTCTGATGGTGAGCAATGTTCGATATTACAGCCCTAAGCAGATTGACATGCACCACGTGCCCTTCCGGTACCTGCTAATTATTGTGATGTTGTTTGTGCTCATTTTTGTAGACCCGCCCGTTGTGCTACTAGTCCTTGCTATTGTCTACGCTGCCTCCGGTCCGGTCATGGCTGGAATGCGAAAAGCAAAGGCGCGCAAGCTCGATTCGCCATGAAGGCGGGCACTTTTGCGCCTAATTAATGTTTTTGTTTGGAAAAGCGTGACTATTCAAAATGCCCGCTGTATATTGCGCCGCTCTCGTAACTAAGGGGCTAGGTATTAGTCAATTAGGATTTTGATGTTCCAGCAAGAGGAATTTTTTTTGCGGGGCGAAGTGCTTTCAATCTCGAAGTGAAAGGCTCTCAAGTTGTTGCTTTTAAAAGAATATTTTTTGAAGGACGAATAATTACTGTTTTCTTTTCAGATACAGTAGCTATTTAAAACGCCTGCTGTATAGTGCGCTCCTCTTGCTGCTGAAGAGTTGAAGTCTGGCCCGGCAGAAGCGAGAAGTTCCGGTGAAGGTCAAGATGAATTTGCAGGATAAGTTGTTTTTCTTAGTCGAATTTAGAGACGTTGAAGTCGTGAGTTCTAGCAGGAAAAGTTACTTGGGAAAGTAAATGAAGAATGTTTAAAGATTCTTCATTTAAGGCTTGTAAAGCGTCAGAAAAGACGTAATATACGCCTCCTCGATCAAGCGATCGGGTCAGCTAGAAAGCTTAGCTGGTAAGTACGACAGAATTGAAAAATAGTAGAAAACGGATTCAGCAGCCCTGAATCGATCGGTTCATATACTCTTAGTATTAGAAGCCCCGCTGAAAGACAGCTTAGACAGATGTTTCGGTGAGGATTTTTTGACGCTAAAAGCGGCCGAGAAGCTCTATAAAAATTCGGAAACATACAATAGGTGTGGGTACTTGTTGGTTAGGATATGACATATATCCAGTAACAACTTACCGACATCTTATTGAGTAATTACTCAAACAAATTTATTGGTAATCTTGTATTACTGGGCAATTGAGTAACTGACTGGATAAGGAATTTATTCTTTAAAAGGCTAAGTGCTTAATTAAATGATTTGCGGACATTAACCGCTACTAACTTCTTGAGTGAGCCCCAAAAGGGTGTATCGAGAGAGGTTAGAGAAATACTCTTAAATTGAAGAGTTTGATCATGGCTCAGATTGAACGTTGGCGGCAGGCCTAATACATGCAAGTCGAACGGTAACAGCAGAGCTTGCTCTGGCTGACGAGTGGCGGACGGGTGAGTAACGCGTAGGAATCTACCCAGTAGCGGGGGATAGCCCGAGGAAACTCGGATTAATACCGCATACGCCCCACGGGGGAAAGACCGGGATCTATTTATAGACCGGTCACTATTGGAGGAGCCTGCGTAGGATTAGCTTGTTGGTGAGGTAAAGGCTCACCAAGGCGACGATCCTTAGCTGGTCTGAGAGGACGATCAGCCACACTGGAACTGAGACACGGTCCAGACTCCTACGGGAGGCAGCAGTAGGGAATATTGTGCAATGGGCGAAAGCCTGACACAGCCATGCCGCGTGTGTGAAGAAGGCCTTAGGGTTGTAAAGCACTTTCAGTAGGGAGGAATTAATAGGGTTAATACCCCTATGAAGTGACGTTACCTACAGAAGAAGGACCGGCAAACTCCGTGCCAGCAGCCGCGGTAATACGGAGGGTCCGAACGTTAATCGGAATTACTGGGCGTAAAGCGCGCGTAGGTGGTTTGTTAAGTGGGATGTGAAAGCCCTGGGCTTAACCTAGGAATTGCATTCCAAACTGATGAACTAGAGTACGATAGAGGGGGGTAGAATTCAGAGTGTAGCGGTGAAATGCGTAGATATTCTGAGGAATACCGGTGGCGAAGGCGGCCCCCTGGATTGATACTGACACTGAGGTGCGAAAGCGTG
>JBLHWY010000097.1:0-23715 GCA_047629195.1 Candidatus Azotimanducaceae bacterium | reverse complement strand
GCGTAACGGTGAAAGATACGCCGAATCTGAAGCACAGCAGTTTCTGAACAAAAATCGTAACAAACGCTCTATTGCCTGCGATCTTTCCGATGCAACAGTTGTGAGCGCTCTGATGGCGCTCATCAAACATACGGATGTCCTCGTTGCCAATTTTCGTCCGGGTCAGGCGGAGAAACTTGGATTAGATTACCAATCACTCAAGGCAATCAATCCTAACTTGATCTACGCAGAAAATAGCGGCTTCGGCCCTAAAGGACCATTGGCTGCAAGTGCTGGCATGGATATGGCGCTACAGGGGTTTTCAGGACTAGCGCCTTTAACCTCGAATGGGCCAATGCCTCTCATAGATCCTGTAATTGACTACAGCGCAGCTATGCTAATGGCCTGGGGTATCTCAACAGCGCTGTTTCATCGAGAGAGAACAGGAAATGGTCAGAAACTTGATGTATCTCTGCTGCAGGCTTCTTTAGTACTACAAAACAATCACATCAACGCTGTCGCAGATCACGATGAGCGCCGTCAGGAATTTATTCACTATCTGAAAAGTGCATTTGCAGAGGGCGCAACATGGGAAGATGTTCTGGCGCGGCAATCACAGTCCAGTTCCTTAGGGGCAACCGGAGCCTACTACGGTTTTTTCCGCACATCGAACCAGGTACTTTGTTTAGGTGCGGGTGGGTCTATCGTCCAAAAAAGACTACTTAAAGTACTAGAATTGACGGACCCACTTCTGGAAGAGGACGGTATTCAACCGACCGATATTGGATTACACGTACACAAACAACGCATGCTGGTTGAAGAAAAACTGTCTGCTCACCCTATTGAATATTGGATGCCTTTATTAAGCGAAGCTAATGTGCCCGCGAGCCATGTCAACCTTAAAGCACAATTACTTGAAGACGAACAGGTACTGGCAAATGGTTACGTAAGCCAATTCAAACACCCGATAGTTGGCGAAGTCACCGTTGTCTCACCACCGGTAAATTTTTCAGAAACAAAACTTGAAATCCTCAAACCAAGTCCTATGCTGGGTCAACACACAACTGACATTCTCAAAGAAGCTGGATTACAGCACAAAACAATCGAAGCGCTAATTTCAGCAGGCAAGATCGTCTACTCAGTTGATCGCTGAAATCTGCTAAATCAGGTCATATCGTTACCTGTAATAATCTCAAAAATGGCGTGTAAATTGAGTACTTGCGTGATATTAATATAAAAATATGGCTTTAGGCCTTCTTTTACCAATCAAGATTCTTTCATCTGGAGTGATACATGGCAAAACAACGAAGCCTGAAGAACATCTTCGTTCGGCCTAAATTTCAACTCAAATTATGCCTTTTCTATGCAGTCACCGGCGTCACGACATTGGGTGCGGTCACATTATTTATTCTGAATCAAATGCGCCAAGTTCAGTCGCTGATGAACCAAAATGCGAGGATCGATATGTTCATTCAAAATCAGATCAACGATCTGATGCTGTCCTGTATTCAATACTCGTTGTTCGGCTTTATGTTTTATGTCGTGATTGCTTTCACTTTTGCCCTTGTCATGGGGCACAGAATCGCGGGTCCACAAGTGGCAATCAAAGACTACATCAACTCCCTGCAAGAGCGTGATTATGACAACGATCGAAATTTGAGAACCAACGACGAATTAGCGGACATATTGCAGGCGCTAAAGGAACTGAAAACAACTTTAATCCATGAAAAAAGTAAAGTAAATCAACGTGATTAGGAAACGGTCGCAAAAGGGGTTCTCATTACTGGAACTCTTAATCGTAATAGCGGTTATTGGCATTGTTGCTGCCGTTGGACTACCAGCCTATCGTAGTTATATCGCGACTGCGAATATGGGTAAAACGACCAGTGCCTATGAATATGCGATAAGACTTGTGAGGCAAGAATACTCGAAAAAAGCTGCTCAGGAGGCGCTAGGTATCATCAGTAAGTTTCCTTCAGATAGCAATGAATGGATTGCGCTACTCAACAAAAACGGCGAGGGATTAGCCCCTGAAGGAAGCCCCGCTTACGTACCCTGGGTTGGCGCGAAAGGCGCAATGGGCGGTACAGCCGACATCGACACTACCGGCGCTGTCGCGATTCACTATGATACAAAAAAGCACACAGTCGTCATCTATCGCCCGAACTATTTAACACTGCAAGGATTTGTTGCCACCATAGACAGAGACTCAATCGACATTCAGGAAAATTGATAGGCGGTCAAACAAATAGAATCGAGCTGCCTATCTCATTCAACTTAACAACAACTAAACCAACGCCTTGTCAAAGGTGTGCACCAATCTACTCCACGCTCGTTCCGCTTGTTTCTCGTTATAGACTCTGGAATCAGGTGGGCACCAGCCATGCATTGCCCCCGTGTAAACCTCTATCTCTGCATTCAGACCTGCCTCAGCAAAGGTTTTTCGCAGCACTTCTTTATCACCAGGTGCACGTTCATCATCATTAGCCGCAACTGCTATAAGCAAATCCGCCTTCATATCTCCTATTAGCAAATGCGGGCTATCCGACTGATCGGTGACTAGTCCGCCGCCGTGGAAAGATCCACCTGCGCCTATTCGATCAGGAATTGCAGCGGCTGTACGCATCACCATGGGACCACCCATGCAATAACCCGTCGTACCAATCTTTCGATTGGTGTCCACCGTTTTCTGAGCATCTAGAAAGGTGACGTAGGCTTTTGCATCTACGACATTTGTTGCAGCCGATAGCGCGCGATAGTAAGGCATTACCGTGTTTCTGGTTTCTGTATCCTGAAAACTTGCGCCAGCTTCAATTACAGGTGACTTCGCATTACGGTAATAAGGATTAACAACCAAGACCGAATAACCTGATTGGGCCAAACGCTCTCCCATCATTCTAAAAGCAGGTCGCAAGCCCAGTATATCAGGCCAAATAATCACACCTGGATGCTTTCCGCTCGCTGGATGAACGAAGTAGCAATCAGAATCACCATCAGGTGTATTCACCATCACATCATTACCCAAAACGTCGACAGCATTAACGACTGGTGGCAGCATCATTATTGCTGCAGCGCCAACCGCTAGTTTATTGAAATCGCGCCGGCGGAGACTTGAATTTTGCGCCAGGTAACCTTCACTCTCAACTACGGTATCATCATCACACATTATCATGGTCTCGAAATGAATAGACCCTAAATCTATCACATTTGAACTCTGGAGAGACCATCACTTTACATTCAGACTTGATGCTTTGACTTCGCACTATGACTTTACATCGGGCTTGTGCTCGTTCTAATCTCTTTGCTAAACATCTACATCCACAAAAATGAAGACCTAAAGCAGGAGATAGAAATGACAAAGCTCTGGAGCCCTATATGTGAACGCCTTGGTATCGAAAATCCAATTTTTGGCTTTGCCCATGATGTTGCCGCCGTCGCAGCGATTACGAATGCCGGAGGTTATGGCGTCTATGGCGCTACGCGTAGGTTCCCACATGAAATCACGCAAGAGCTTGCTGCTATAAGGAAGCTCGTCGGCGACAAGCCTTTTGGCGTCGATCTGGTATTGCCGCCCGGTATGCCAGAACATAATTCACGAGAGGCAATAGAGGCTGAGATCCCTGAAGAACATAAAGCGTTCGTCGAGCAGTTAATCGAAAAATTCCAGGTGCCTGCGGCAACTGAACCAGGCATGCGAACCCGGTTTATTCGCTCCACAGAGATCGAGGAAGAACAAATACAGGCGGTCTTGGATTCCTCAGTGGATATGTTTGCTTGCGGTATCGGTTCTCCAGCCCACGTCCTGGAAGCGGCAAAAGCGCGAGGCAAAACTACCCTCGCACTTATTGGCAGCCCCCACCATGTAAAACGCGCCATAGATGCTGGCGTCGAGATACTCGTGGCACAGGGATATGACGCCGGCGCTCACACAGGACCGATTGGAACCTATTCATTGGTCCCGCAAATCGTTGATGCGGCGGGTGACATACCCGTTTTAGTTGCCGGCGGTGTCGCGACAGGACGGCACATCGCAGCCGCACTGGCAATGGGCGCGCAGGGAGTTTGGCTGGGCACAGCGTGGCTATTATCCAACGAGCATCAGGCTCATATGCACCCGGTAAACACAGAGAAACTCATTGCGGCCGGCAGCGGAGATACCGTGATAACACGATCCGAGTCGGGTAAGACATTTCGTCAAGTCCGAACCAGCTGGAGTCAGGCATGGGAAGCTGACGATGCGCCAGCACCGTTAAAAATGCCTTATCAAGATGTGTTAGTCGGTGATCTATTGGGCGCGATAGAAGAACATGACATCGAACCGCTTATTCACTCAGGAGCAGGGCAAAGTATCGGCTATTTCAATGAAGTGAAACCTGTCGCCGACATTATGGATGAATTGATCAACGAGGCTGTCACAGCATTAGCTCAGCAGTCAACGTTTCTCCGCGCTTAGAAAGCGATTAATAGCGATTTTGAGCGAAAGTCCAGAGCGGTCTTTCTGCCTCACCGCCGTCTCAGAAATCAGAGCATTTACAGGCTGAATAATCTGATACAGGACATAGTTGTGCTATGTTCATCGCCTAGTTCTTTCGCCATATAGGTCTTAAGCATTTGAGTCTTAAGCAGCTGGACTTTAAGCGAAAAGGTCTCAAGCAGTTGGCTTAAATTTTCGTCTAGTTACTTATCAAATAATTCGTAAGGCTCTGCGCCCAACAAGGTTAAATCTCAATGCAACTAACTGGCTCACTTGCGCCTTTGGCTAACCGTGATTTCCGATATTTGTTATCGGGGTTTGCTATCGGCCAGATGTTGATGCCTTTACAGTTCATCACCCAGATCCTGTGGGTACAGCACTACGCGCCACCTGACATTTGGCTTATTCTCGTCGCCTTTATTGCGACCTGTCGCGGCGTAGGCGCGCTGGCCTTCGGTCTATACGGCGGTGCCTTGGCTGACAGATACAATCGCAAAAATATTGTTCTAATCATTCTGTCCCTGCAGATACTCACCACCATTGGTATCGCTGTCTTGATGCTACTCAGCATTGGAGATGTCTTTGGCTTCGCCATTTTCTTCCTGCTCACATTTTTAAGCTCTGGACTCCAGAGTATTGACGGCCCAACCCGCCTGGCTATTTTGCCCGATATTCTTGGCCCGAAGCTGACACCTGCTGGCATGTCACTAAATCAGGTTGCAGGTCAGGTGGCTATGCCGCTCGCAATGCTTTTTACAGGCATACTCATTGATAGCCTTGGCTTCGGCGGCGCTTATCTGTTTAGCATTGTAGGTCTAATCATCTGCATCATTTGCATAGCCGTCATGTCATACACCCCAGACCAGAAACAAATCTCAAAGGCCAGCCAGAAATACGGTATCGGTGAGGCGCTCAATGATGTAAAAATTGGGTTTCGGTATGCCAAAGGGCATAGCGTCATCCTCTGGGTCATTCTTTTGCTCGTTGCCATGATGAGCTTAGGCTACCCCGCAACAGCCAGTTTCGGCCCCACCTGGGTTACCACAGTGGTTGGCGTAGAAATAGCCAAAATGGGCTATGTAGTCATGTTCTGGGGCATAGGATCATTGTTTGCTGCCATGCTTTTGACCAGATATGCTTCGGTCCGTCAACGTGGTCTTATTTTGATTGGGGGCGCACTTATATTCTGTATATCTTTCATTATATTTGTCTCGGGCCACACCCCAATTTACGCCATCATCGGCAATATTGGTTTGGGTATCGGCATGACCACCACCATGGTTTCCAGCACGATCCTTATTCAGCATCTTGTACCTAATGAGTTCAGAGGCAGAATCATGAGCATTTTCCAAATGAATATGGCATTTGCTCAGTTGATGACGATGCCGGTTGCGTTGCTTGCACAATGGCTGACACTACCGGTGCTGTTTCCAATACTTGCACTAGTAACTCTGGTGCTTGTCATCTTAATAATAGGATTTCAGCCACAGGTCAGACGAGCGACGATTGGCGGCTAATATTATCAGTCGACACTAATGACTTGTTCCGAACTCGATCCAAACCCTCCGCACTGCGGCAAGGGGATGCCTTTCTCTTGTCTGACATAACCCTCTGCGGTATGGTTTCCTAAAAGCCTTCCAAAGCGAGCAGAGGAAACCCTGAGTGGACAGACGAAGAGAAACAAGGGTTCTTGTTAACCTCAATGCGGTCGTCGTTAACGACAAAGTTCTACCTATTGGTTGTCGGGTCGGCAACATCAGTAGCACCGGCATACTACTTCGACATGAAGGCAGCGAAGATCAATCTAAGATTAAGGCTGATGATAAAGTCGAAATCCGTATTTCATTAAAGCGAGATGATGGACGGAAAGTAATTCAATTACCGTTAACAGTCATACGCCAAGATCAAAATCACCTGGGTGGACAGTTTCCAGCACCTCAACCAGAACTTATGAAACTGGTTGAACCCTACCGCAAGTCAGATCATGAAACCGTCGTTCCATTTTTAACGACATCTGCCAATCAGCAAGTAGAACTGCCGACTAACTCTGAACTAGCGCCTTCAGACCCGACCACGCCAACCAGAGCACAAGCTGAACCAATCAAGCCAGAAGCCCAAAACGATGCAATCGAAACCATACCCAATGGAATAGGCGATTTAGAACTATCTGATTTAGAGCAATCCGGCCGCAAGCCATATGGACCTAGCCGTATTTTTGTCATAGGCGTTGCTGGGATAATCTCTTTGCTGGTTGGGTTGAATGTATTTTTGTTACAGGACGTTCGCACCCTTACTTCCCGAATAATCATGCTCGAATCGAGGATCGCGTCATCTGCTACGCTAACCCGACTCCCCGATTCGGTCGTCGGCGCAACTTTCAGCAGTCAAATAGCAGTTTTGACCCAAAAAAACCAAACTATTGAATCGAGACTCACTTTGCTGGAGTCACCAGCCAATCGACTCGAGCTTCATTCTGACAATCCAGTCGCCATAGGTTTTAACCAACCTGCGACCGAATCACAGGCGGCTTCTGAAGGTTGGGTCATCAATCTGTTAAGCCTACACAATGAGCAGGCGGCGATAGAATTTGCCCAACGCGCCCTAACACAAGGAATGACAGCTGACGTTCGACTCGAGGTCGAAGATCAGGATCAGGTTTGGAGAGTCCAGATGGGTGGCTTTTCAAGTCGTGCAGAAGCGGTTTCATTCAGTGTGCAAGCACAAAAGACGCTGGGCCTTAGCAGCGTCTGGATATTTAAAGCTTCGAAATAACATTTTCAATTTAAAGGTTGGCAAAAAAGCATCAAAGAGATCATGGTTAGCGGGCTCTGGGAATACTACCATAGCCTAAATTTTGTTATCAAAGAGGAACCCGGTCATGAGTGAATCAATTCAACATCCCAAAACGGATAATCTAACCGATCTGAATCTTGCAAACCCAAAACTGTTTAGTGAAGAGCGCATACTACCTCTGTTCAAACAATTACGTGCTGAACAACCGGTACATTACTGCAAAGACAGCCCATACGGTCCATTCTGGTCCGTCACCCGCTACAAAGACATCATGGATGTGGACAAGAATCACCAACAATTTTCATCGGATGCACATTTCGGTGGAATTATGATTGATGACGCGATAGTAGGTGATGTTAATAGTGATTTCTTCGTGCAAAGTTTTATCACCATGGACCCACCGGAGCATGGCCCACAACGTAAATCGGTGAACAGAATTGTCGCCCCACCGAGCCTTGCTCATTTCGAAGTCATCATCCGGGATCGAACACAAACCTTACTAGATTCCTTACCCATTGGAGAAGAATTCGACTGGGTAGAAACCGTGTCAATTGAGCTAACGACTATGATGCTGGCGACATTATTCGATTTCCCATTCGAAGACCGCAAAAAGCTCACGCGCTGGTCTGATGTTACGGTGGCTGAAGCAGACTCCCCCGTAGTAGGTAGTCAGGAACAACGAATCGCAGAACTAATGGAATGCCTCGAATATTTTAAACGTCTAAAACAGGACCGTAAAGACGGACCACCCAAATTGGATTTGGTCACCATGCTGGCTCAGGATGCAGTCACAGCAGATCAACCTGACTCACTTTTCCTTGGCAACTTAATGCTACTCATCGTTGGCGGCAATGACACTACGCGCAACACTATGAGTGGCAGTATCAACGCTTTCAATCAGTATCCCGAGCAATTGGAAATACTGCGTGCGCAGCCAGAGCTTATCGACAACATGGTCTCAGAAGTGATCCGTTGGCAGACGCCCTTATCTCACATGCGTCGCACCGTGACGGAGGATACAACCATCGGCTCGCAGGCTGTAAAAAAAGGTGACAAAGTAGTTATGTGGTACTACTCAGGCAATCGTGACGAATCTGTTTTTGCTAATGCCGACGCGCTCGACATTACCCGCAAAAATGCCCGCAATACAATATCATTTGGATTTGGCTTACACCGTTGCCTCGGCATGCGCTTGGCCGAGATGCAAATGCGAATTCTCTGGCAGGAAATCCTAGCACGCTGGCAACGTATCGAGATAACGGGCGACATCGAACGAGTGGAGTCTAATTTCGTCAATGGTTATAGCAAGATGCCTGTCCGTATAATTGCTTAGACATTATCGAGTCAAATGTTGGTCAGCAGATTTTTGATGATACGTATCTTCCGATAGTCTACTGGCTGACCGCTATTGATACTCCAACAACTACTTAACACCTGATCAATGAAAGTTACGGTCGCTAAATGTTGGACATCAAAACCAGTGACTTGGTTGAAGGTTGCATAACGTTGCTCAAGCACATCGATGATTTGCTCATCCGTCGCCTCACTTAACGTGTGCGCACCAGCCACTTCGTCTTCAATAAAATTCTGAAGAAACCTGCCACATTCCATTATCTTGGGTCCTATAACACCCTTTGGGTCAATAGCGATCCAATCTAATTTATGATCTCGCAAAATATTCTCGTGGTGCAGATCTCCATGTAACAGGTAGGTCTCCGGATAGCGGGTCTTTATTTTCGCGAAAGCCGTTTCTGCTAATACTATGAATGATAGAAACTCCTCGCTCGAACTAGGACTTTCTCGAAACTTATGAAACGCCTGCCCCAACCATTGTTCAATTGTTGGCAACCCAGCCGCTGACTTGAGCAGGATAGGCAATTCAGCGATCAGCTTTATCTTGATTTTCGATCTCGTCGAAAGATCTTCAGAGTCCCTCAGTTTCGCTCCAGGATGGATTCTTTCCATCAAGAATGCGCCTGAGACATCATCCCAATCGATTACTTTCACTGCATGCCTACCTGCATAACAACGAAGCGCAAGCAGCTCAGTTTTTTGTTCAGGATGTGGCACCCCAACCTTGAGCACTACCGACTGCCCCAAATCGGTTTTCGCATAATGAATCACATTAATGGGTAACCCAGCAGACGCAATTCCCAACAATGTTAATTTCCATCGTTTGGCGCAAGTCGAAATGAGGTGCGGGTATTTATCAACCCAACGCTGGCCATGATCGCCAAACTCAGTAACTATTGCTTTTCTTTTATCTTCCGGCAAAGCAATCATAGATACACCTCAAGTACTTGGATTTTACCGCCTTCCTAATGTTGTTAGAGCCTTGAGTATAAGGTACTGTCTCGCATCAAAAACCACCTCTGTGCGCTAACGATAGATGCCTAACTAGTGCTTATCCAGAAACTAACATCTCCATGGTTACTTCCCGACAACCTATTGATTTTCAGACCAACAGATCTGAAAGTCTGGGGAATTTAGGTTTGAAGCGGTATTTACGGACGGGAACTAACTAAATGCTCATCTGTCCGAAAAGTTAGGGAGAGATAAGAAAGGCACCTCCCTATTTAGACTAAATTGGTATAATGCCGCCCCCCTCTTTAGACTAATTAGTTCTTTTACCAATCTTCGAATTGGGAACAAACTGTATCTATGACATACGTTTCTGATCTTCTCGCACACAAAGGTACCGATGTCTGGTCAATCAGTCCAGCCAACTCGGTCTATCAGGCTATCGAGATGATGGCTCTGAAAGGCATCGGCGCCTTAACAGTGCTATCAGATAGAAGCCGACTGATCGGCATTATCTCTGAAAGGGACTATGCAAGAAAGGTCATCCTGCTTGGAAAGGCATCACAAAAAACACCCGTTTCCGACATTATGACAACAAAAGTAATATACGTCCCGCCTGACGAGCAAGTTAGTCATTGTCTCGCATTGATGACTGAGAAGCGGGTCAGGCATCTGCCCGTCATGGCAGAAGAAAGGCTTATCGGGCTGATATCTATGGGTGACTTGGTCAAATCGATAATCGATGAACAGTCCTACACGATCGAGCAACTCGAGCGCTACATTAAAGGAGAGGTCAGCGGCGTCAATTACAACAGTTGATACGATCGATATTAGCCCCTTCTCAGGATGGGCAAGCCGTCTCAATTCAACTTTCAGGATCAAGCCATGCAACACAACAACGAAAAATTCAAAAGCGAGCGGATAGAATTACACGGCAAGTTTTTTACTGGATGTACTTTTGAGAATTGCGAATTAGTTTTTGATGGTGATCGACCACCCACCTTTAAAAACAATCGATTTGTAGACACTGTATTTGTCTTCACCGAACACGCAACACGCACTTTGTACCTTCTGTCCAATATCTATCATGCCGGTGAAGGAGGAAAAATGGTTATTGAGAAAACTTTTTCTGATATTCGTCAACACAAACTCCACGGGCACGAGATCACGACAGCCATTCCTGACACCCTTGATCACAGCTTTAGCTAGCGAGTGTCGTGAAAAACTTATCGCAAGTACCCATATACTTTTGCTTCAGCAATCTTTAGAGCCGTAAACTAACAATATTGAGAATGCGGCTATTACATCAATAGAACCCAGGCAATTAGGACCTATCGGCATCATCAGTCTGAACAGGCTTGGCTGAACGATAATATCCTCTCGGTTTCCACGCAAGACTAGCCACTATAATCTTAGAACTGTCGCCGTTCAGAACCGGTCGATGATCATGGGCGAATCAAATTGGTGCAGACAAAATCATTACCTGTGCGCTGCCAATTAACATCGCACCTCATATCTCTCTGAAGCCCAGATTTTACCGTTTAAAACACCATCTCGAAGCTGGCACGAATTCTGCTGCTAACAACACTAACCCAAGCCAAAGAAAATGACGTTGGCCATTATTAGGCGTTTTTCGCGATCAGGAGTATTGAAATTGAAAACCAATGACAGGACATCAACTAGAATGTACGGAATTTCACGGATTGATGATGACTTGTACAACTCTCACGCATGGCGAGTAAGCTTGTGCCGGCACGGCAAAAAACTTGTCAAAAATTTCCCGGACAAAAGATTTACCGGTAAGCACGAAGCTTTGTCAAAAGCCATCGAGTTTCGCGACCAATTACTTTTGAAGTATCCGCCAATCAGCCGTAAAGAGTTCTGTAACGCTAAACGCCGAAATAATAAAACCGGTATCACCGGTGTGTACACGTATTGTAAAACTTACAAACTAAAAAATGGCGAAATTAAGGAAGTCTGGTATTGGGAGGCGAACTGGCCCGACGCTGTTGGAGAAAGTATGTGCAAATCTTTTTCAATAAAGCGTTACGGCGAGGAAATCGCTAAACAGATGGCGATTCGTGCACGCGCTGAAGGCATGAAAAAAGTAGAAGGTACCTTTTGGGCAGCAGAGAGAGGTGAAGTCGCTGTTGCTAACTATGCAACATCCGTCAATGGGCTATCCAACACTAGTCACGATCAGATTAGCCATGTCGCTTAGCGCATCGCATAGACAGCAACCCTGAACGGGTTGCTTAGTTCGTCGTTTAGCGGCCATTACGCCGCGTGTCATAGCATTTTTTGACGCCTAAGCATCAGTCGGCCAGACTCCAACTTTCTACTCGATAACTTGCCAAGGCCGCGTTCATTTTTCGATGGAGCAGCTCTGTAGACTCGATTACCCCCATTGCTAATGATAGACGCAGCGGTTGCAGTATTGTGATGGGCCCTGCTGCTGGGCGATCTAAACTCGCAACGTTCTGCAACCTTTGAAGCACGATAGGGACAATGGGAACCCTTGCCGATTTAGCTAATATGGCGGCACCATGACGGAATTCGCCAAGTCCACTATCATCTAACCCACGCACACCTACTGGATTATCTTCAGGGAAAATACAGACATTAAGACCCTGCTGCAGTAAGGCTCTTGCATAATCTAGCGTCTTCGCCCCCCCACCTCGGATAATGGGAAAATGTCCTAACACCAGCGACTGATACCATGGCTGCAAAAATCGTTGGCTTTCATCCTTCATGTAACGACCATCTACTGGGATGCCAAAATAGGTATTGTCCTTAATCGATTCAGGCAGAACAGTCAGTATCATTGGTATATCCATTGGACCTTGCCTATTAGCGATAAATATCGCGGGGCCATTCAGATGATCAAAAACCTCTTTGCCTATGACAGTTTGCGGATGACAACAATCTTGGGTCGAGCCCGCAAGTACGCGGCTCCTCAAAACTTTTCTTACCATCCTCGCCCACCAGTGAGTTTGACAAGCATGGGGACCTGAGATATCGACATCGCCAGAGAGCGTGGCTGATCTTGTGTCAATTAACACCTTACGACTCCTTCAACAAAACAATGACTCTTTCCCTGAAAGAGCAAGTTAGATGCCAAGAACTAAGACTCTGCACCGAGGCCAATTAAAAAGCGCTTAGGTGATTTCACCTTGGTGAATAATTCGAGACGAGCGCATCAATACGATGCAATTACCACAGCCCGTGCTTCATTTGAATGCATCACTGTGAGAGCAGGCCTTCTTCTCTGGCATCTAAAATATCTTCGATACATCGAGATACCGCTGTGTTGAATCGAATCCGTTCAATGACCGGCCAGGTACAGCGCTCGCCTTCATCGATCAGAGCCTGTGTCTCTTGGGGAGTGAGCGTCTCAAAAAGCTGACCAGGTCGTGCAACTGTAGAATTCGGCAGGATATTGATATCCGCTGAATGCTCTTGGGTCATTTCGCTAAACCAATTCTGAGCCATCACGTTGAGTGGGTAAATATCTTTAATACCTGCCATAGCCAATGGGAAGACTGCACGCATCCATTCCCTTGATGCCGACTGGTGAATATCGATACACTTATCGAGAAAGTCGTTGCTAGTGCGTAGACGCTTATTTGCCTGCACGGCACTTGGATTAGCTTGACTACTAATAAAATGATTGACGCCATAAAGTCTTGCTAAACGCTTGGTAGGTAACGCCCCTGCAATTGAACCGTCGATCCATTTCCGCGATGGAATATAAGGCTGCCTTTTGCCATCGTGATCCTTCGCTTTCAATCTAACCGCAGAAAACAATCCAGGTACCGCACAGGAAGCTAACACGGCTTCACGAATATATGCGTTGGGGGAAGTCGCTACGTTTAATAGCCTCGATCTTTGTTGCAACTCATTAGGCGCCACCGCAATATTCAAGTGAATACCTGAGACTTGGAACGCTTCAGTAAACGTAAGATCTGGAATGAGTTTCGCAATCATTCTCTCAAGATCATAAGTATCTACTCTGCGACGTTGTGAACCCATCATTTCAAACTGCATTGCCTCGGCAAGGCTTGCGCTATGAAACAGAGAAGTAAGCTCTTCCCGTGTTCGAGTTCCAATTAAGGCAGAGACAAATGCACCCGTGCTCGCGCCGGAAATGACTCGGGGCAATAGATCCGATTCTATCAGTGATTTCAGCACGCCAATGTGGAATGCACCTAGCGAGCCCGCACCACCAAACATTATCGCTGTTCTGCCAAAACACATCCTTGCCTGCCTAAAATAGACCAATTTATCAGAATCAGATACGTCTCGCGTATCTGACTTATGTAGCTGATAAAGTGCTGCGACTAGTTCGTCTATGTAACTTTCAATCAGGTCTTTTGTGCCGAAACGTGCCCGAGTGTAGAGGGCAGGAGAGCCCATTCCCGCCATGTTGCCGTGTATGCCTTCGTTTAAATAGTAAAGTAATCGCCGGGGGTCATTTGCTTGCATGATTTCAACAAGTTCATCAAAGCGTTTACGAATCACTCCATAGTCGTATCGCTTACTCTTATCGGCCATTTTCCAGTTTACGGCACCAGAAGCTTCATCCTCCTGCTGCGCCTGTAACTTCCAATCTTCGTAACTCAATGCTTGAGACATATATTTTCCTATACTAGATACCGCTGATGTTTGTAAGGGAATAACAGCAAGATACGTACCAAACAACCAGGGCAGCTAACATATTTTTCGCAACTCATTGTTGCGCAAAAAAAACGCACTCCTTGGTTACAAAAAAAGACCCGAAAGCTTCTCGTTGGTGCAAATAAACATCACGAAATAACAATCTGTTTTGAGTCAGCTATGAATTTAGCGTGCAAATGATGGCGACTCTGATGAGTTATGCTTGGAAACTCAAACAGCGAACGCTCTTCAGACGTTCTATTTTTGATACGGAAGATATGTACGGCATTTGCCATGTTCAAATTTGAAATTGGCATCTAAATTGCATCATTACTTGTATCGAACGATTGGAGACTGCCTATTGAGATAAAACAATATTTTTAGCGTAGATAAAGCCCCTGACTTGGTTCCCCTCTCCACTAAGGGGCTTTTTTTATGGCCCGAAAGTCTATCTACTACTCATGGTTCAAAACACCGGCTTGTAGAATAAAATCCACGATTTCGGGCAATCCGTTCTGAGTTGTAATGTTAGCGAAAACAAATGGCTTGTCTCCACGCATTTTCTTAGCGTCTCGCGCCATGATAGATAAGTCTGCACCGACATGGGGTGCCAGCACTGTTTTATTGATGATCAACAGATCTGATTTGGTAATACCCGGCCCTCCTTTTCTCGGTATCTTATCCCCAGCCGAAACGTCAATGACATAGAGCGTAAGGTCAGATAACTCTGGACTAAAAGTTGCTGCTAGATTATCACCCCCACTTTCAATGATGATCATATCAAGGTTAGGATACTTTTCGCATAGTTCATCGACTGCGACCAAATTGATAGAAGCGTCCTCACGAATTGCGGTATGAGGGCAACCACCAGTTTCAACACCAACAATGCGCTCAGGATCTAACGCTTGATGTCGCAGGAGGAAATCTGCATCTTCACGCGTGTATATGTCATTAGTAATCACAGCGATCTCAAGCTTGCCGCGCAAAGCGACACAAAGCTCCCTTACCAAAGCCGTTTTTCCGGACCCAACGGGTCCACCAATGCCTAATCTTAGCGGTGGCTTTTTCATATCTATTTTTCCTACTAGTATCTTATTATTAAAAGAGGGGTGTTAAAGGGAAGAGCTAAAAGAGACGGCCTGCTTTTGCCTTAACTCTGGTTTTAGGATCGAAATAGCCGAGCTGGTTGCGTCTCATGCCAACTAGATAGAATTCCAAGACCTGGTAAAGATTGCCCAACGTCCTCATCACCAAGGTCCATTTCAACTGCATCTATAACATTGGGTAATAGCTCACCTAGAATTCTTTGTGCGGCTGATTGACCCAAAGGAATTAATTTGGTGGCAACTCCGACTTGATTCTCAATCCAGGCGAAAGCAAATGCTGTCGCAAGTTCATCAACATCAATTCCCCAGGCACATCCGGCCAATGCAAACTGACAGCAAAATCCTGGTTTCTCGTCTGTCCAAATATCTGGTTGCTGCACATCAAGCGAGACAAGCAAACGCCTCATTGCAGCGCCAATTTGTCTCTCTTCAGTCACCAATTCTTTTGTCTCACGGCTCGCCAGTAAAAACCGATTCCAGTAAAGCACGGCTTCATGATCCTCATGTAGCCAACTGCTATGTAACCGCTTTAAAACTGGAACATCCAGTTGAGCAAACCCAAATTCAAAAACTTCCCTAAGCCACTTTTCTGCCGAATCTGCATCGACAACAATGCCTTCATCTATCGCGGCTTCTAAACCCTGAGAGTAAGCATAAGCGCCAACGGGTAAAGCAGGGCTGGATAGACGCATGAGGTTTAGCAATTTAATCCTGCTTACCGCCGTTGGCAAACGTTCAATCATGCCTATGGCCACCATGGTACGCACCTACTTCTGGATCGAAGGGCGCATTTGCGTGCTCAACCTTAAGGCCGAAGGAACGGATCATTTCATCAATGACATGATCCATTTGATAACGTAGCCAGCCTTCACCGATTTGCAGAGGCAGATGGCGATTACCAAGGTGATATGCCGCGTGAATCAGTGCCTCGGGCGAAGAATATACTTCCGAAACTTCTTCTTGCGCTGCATGGATTTTGATTCGTTTACCCTGCCTGGAGACAAGCACATCCTCGTCCGCGATAACGCCGCCACGATCCAAGAACCAGGCAATGTCATCGCCGTCAGAGTCTATTGCTCGACCGCGACTGCGAGAACGTTGTAAATAATCAAGCTCAAGCGTTGCAACCGGGCTTTCGTTTGACGCACTCGCTGCAGTCGCCTTTTCAAAACACTCGTAAATCATGACGGTTGAAAACACCTCCTAGAACAAACTGTAGCGCTGCGCGAGCGGCAATATCGTAGCAGGCTCACAGGTTAACAACACACCATCGGCCCTGACTTCATAAGTCTCAGGGTCGACTTCCAAATTCGGTAACAATGTATTGTGAACAAGATCCTGTTTACGCACAGTACGGCAATTTTTCACCGAGACCATTTCCCTAGTAAGCCCCAACGACTCTCCTAGACCGTTAGCTTTAGCGGCCTCAGAGACAAAAAGCACAGAGGTTGCATCGTTCGCTTTACCATAAGCACCAAACATCGGGCGAAAATGAACCGGTTGCGGCGTGGGTATTGAGGCATTGGGATCACCCATTGCCGCAGCGGCAATCATACCGCCTTTCAGAATGATGGCAGGTTTTATACCAAAAAAGGCTGGCTTCCATAACACCAAATCTGCGAGCTTACCTACCTCGATTGAACCGACTTCATGACTGATACCATGCGTGATCGCAGGGTTAATGGTGTATTTTGCGATGTACCGTTTCGCTCGAAAGTTGTCCGTTTCTTTGTCCTCAGACAAGAAGCCTCGTTGCACCTTCATCTTGTGAGCAGTCTGCCAAGTCCGGCAAATGACTTCGCCAACTCTGCCCATTGCTTGAGAATCTGACGCAATCATTGAGAAGGCCCCCAGATCATGCAGAATATCTTCAGCCGCAATCGTTTCTCGGCGAATTCTCGAATCGGCAAAGGCCACGTCTTCTGGAATATTAGGGTCAAGATGATGGCACACCATTAACATATCCAAATGTTCATCAATGGTATTCACCGTATATGGCCTGGTGGGATTCGTCGACGATGGCAATACATTTGATAAGCCACAAGCTCGTATGATATCCGGTGCGTGACCACCACCAGCGCCTTCAGTGTGATAGGTGTGAATCGCTCTGCCCTTGAAAGCGGCCAGAGTATCTTCAACAAAGCCCGATTCGTTAAGCGTATCCGTGTGAATAGCGACTTGAAGATCAAATTTTTCAGCAACCGATAAACAATTATCAATCGAGGCCGGCGTTGTGCCCCAATCCTCATGTAGCTTAAGTCCCATTGCCCCAGCCAACACCTGCTCTTCCAGGACCCCGGGTAAACTTGCGTTACCCTTGCCTAAAAAACCAATATTCATTGGAAAAGCACTCGCGGCTTGTAGCATTTTCCCCAGGTGCCATGGACCCGGAGTACATGTTGTTGCGTTAGTGCCCGTCGCAGGACCAGTACCTCCACCTAGCATTGTGGTGATACCACTCATCAAAGCTTCTTCAATCTGTTGCGGACAGATGAAATGAATATGCGCATCAATTCCGCCTGCCGTTAAAATCTGGCCCTCACCCGCAATGATTTCTGTTCCCGCGCCAATAACGATATCCACGCCGGGTTGAATATCCGGATTACCCGCTTTACCTATAGCAAAAATCCTACCGTTCTTAATACCCACATCGGCTTTGACGATTCCCCAGTGATCGAGAATCAAGGCGTTTGTAATGACCGTGTCTGGTGTATATAAACTCAGCGCTTGCCCCTGCCCCATGCCATCTCGAATGACTTTACCACCTCCAAACTTAACTTCATCACCATAGATCGTGAAATCCTTTTCGACCTCTATCCAAAGCTCGGTATCTCCCAACCGAACTCGGTCTCCGGTTGTTGGTCCGTACATTTCCGCATAAGCTTTCCGACTAATACTGACCATAACTACTCTCCTACTGACTCATCCAGATGACCCATCACTTCACCACGAAAGCCAAAGACCCTTCTATGTCCTGCGAAAGCGACTAATTCCACCGCTCGAAGTTGCCCTGGCTCAAAGCGAACAGCAGTCCCAGCGGCAATGTTTAAACGAAACCCTCTAGCCAAGCTTCGATCAAAAGATAGCGCCTGATTCGTCTCGGCGAAGTGGTAGTGTGAGCCCACTTGAATCGGCCGATCACCAGTATTTGCAACCGAAATCGAGACGCATTCCCGGCCGACGTTTAGTTCAATCTCTCCTGGCTGAATAGAAAATTCACCGGGTGTCATTTCCCACTCCTTTTCGAAACGTTAAAACTCAAATCACTACTGAATCGGATCATGAACTGTCACCAACTTAGTGCCGTCCGGGAAAGTAGCCTCAACTTGAATGTCATGAATCATTTCAGCAATACCATCCATAACATCATCGCTACTCAGAATTGTACGCCCGAATGACATCAACTCCGCGACGGTTCGACCATCCCTAGCACCTTCCATTATCGCAGCAGAAATCAATGCAATTGATTCAGGATAATTTAGCTTAACGCCTCTTGCTAACCTCCTCTCTGCCAGCAATGCAGCAGTAAAGATAAGTAACTTGTCTTTATCTCTTGGACTTAAATCCATTGAACCTGTCTCCCTGAATTCATTCTATAAAAACAATACTGACGCCAGAGATTATGTCGCCCAAACCCGTGGCGAAACCGCATCAATATTTTTTAAATTTCTCAATAAAAAATTTCTTACGCGAACATATCCTGCTCTACATTCATGACTAGAATCACCGAGATAACGCACCAAAATAAGACCGGACTTGAGGGTCACGCCCCAATAAGGCGCGGCGCGATTTCGGCTAAGCAACGCCATTAGCCTTTTTTCAAGATTGTCTTCCAAATATTGATCGAAACCCAACCTATCTAAAGGAAGAGCAGCAACCAACGTGCCAAAGACACTCTGACCGGCCAAACCCCAACGACGGCTCTGCAATGGGTTGTCTACACCCGCCTGAATATTGAGTCTCTCGCGATGAAGAAGCTTGCCATCACGACTCAGTGTCAGCGCTTGCAATACTGAGCCAGAATCAAATTTTTCACCTGATGCCCGCCGTCCAAGGCAGCATATCTCCCAACCTATGTACTGTGCCGCTCCACCGAGTTGAATGTGCGTTTCCATTCTGGCATTGGTACCGCGAAAGAAAATGGTCTCCTGCGGCAACCATTCCAGCAAACTATCTTCGTCTACTCGAAGCAAGTTCCTTTGAACCTGCGGCTTTTTCCCTGCTATAACTCGATAGAATTTACCTGCTGCCGGGGTCGTCAAAACACAGTGAGACGCCATTTCCGCTAACACACTAATATCAAGCACATCCCCAGCAACAACACCTCCTGGGGGGTGTAGCAAATAGACATGACAACTTCCGTCGGTCTCCTGAAATGCTCTCTGAACCCTCAACGGACCCTGATGAAGACTGTGCGTTAGCCTGGTCTTGCTACCTTCAGATTTGAACTCAAGCTCAAGTTTTCCTACCCAACTATCTTGAGTTGAGACGTTAGCATCGGATGAGAACTCAGTGTGTGGCTCAGGGGCAAAGGTCAATTTTGGTCTACTATTCCGGTAATGATAAGCAGTGCTAATAGCGGCACTTTAGCACCAGCGCCCTTCAACTGGCATAGGAATTGCTAAATTGCCGCTAGGGAACAATAAATAACTTAGTTCAGGCGCAATGCTATGCACTTGCAATACCGAAATTTGAGAACTTTCTGCATAACAGCAGAATTACTAAGCTTTAAAGATGCGGCGAAAAAATTGTGTCTAACCGCTAGTGCGATTAGTCATCAAATAAAGGATCTGGAATCTTTTTACGATATCAAGCTGTTTGCTCGAGGCACCAGGTCAATCAAACTCACGACCGAAGGAAAAGCTTTCTACGATCAGATTAGTGACCATTTTAATGCCATTGACGAGGCGACAGCTTCATTAAAATGTGGCAACAGACGATCAACTCTGTTCGTGCAAATGCCAGAATTCTTTGCGAGTGAGCTTTTTTTGCCCCGAATTGTCGAGTTCTCCGAATTGCACAAGGATATTGACCTGCACATTGATATGCTCGCAACAGGAGAAAAAATCAGCCCAAACACTGATATAGGAATAACCCTTTCAACTCGGCTGCTCAATGACCAGCAATCAAAGAGGATATTCCCTATCCACTACATTCCCGCATGTAGTCCTGCTCTTTACGAAAGCTTGGCTCCTCTTGACTACAAAAAATTTGCACCGGACCGAATTCTTCTACACAAAGCCAGACCATTGGCATGGGAAAAGTGGGCAACAAACGCCGGATTCAAACAACTGCCAAAAACTCAAATCATGCTGCTCGACAGCATGTTCGCGCTCATCAAAGCCGCAGAAGAAGGTCTCGGTGTTGCTCTAATTCCCATGCCTGTTAGCAAAGGAAGATTCGAAACAGGCACATTAGTACCACTTTTCACCAACGTGCTGAGAACAGAAGACTACTACAATGTCATTACTCAACCTAACACTAGAAATGAGGCGGCAAGTCAAGCGCTTTGGCATTGGATTATTGAAACATTTAGCACCGAAGGTGAGAGGATTTCATCCGTGGCATAAAAAAGCATCCTTTGTCACATTCATCCTCGATAACTAAAGTTCAATGGTCTGGTGAAATACTTCACCAACAGTGAATTTCGAGCAAACAGGATGACGTTATGAAAAAGGTAAGAAACAAAATGGGTGGGCTACTGTTACTAGGTATGACATCAATGGGCGCATGCGAATTAAGCATGGCAGAGTACTATGTATCGGCATTTGACCATGGTGACGCGTTTGAACAATTGATGGAACGAAATTCAACATCCGCAAATCAAATACTATCGAAAAGACGTTCTGGCAAAAACTACGCAGATCAGAACAACCTCTGTGTTAGCCAGATACTATCGACCGAATTTTCTTCGGCAATTAGCAGCTGTGAGAAGGCAATTTCAAATGTGCCAACTCGAAACGCACATGAAATGCGCAAAAAGAAGTCAATAATGTATACCAACTTGGCTGTTGCAAAAGCTTTAGAAGGCGACAGAAATGGGGCGCTTGTTGACCTCAAGAAATCTATGGCGCTATACGGTCAGAACAAAAATGCGTCAAAAAACTACGACAGACTGATCTCATTTGAACTCGCCGACTAGCCGATCAACTCACCGGCAAACAAAATAGAGGTACGACTGGTATTGGACTACCAGTCGTACCTGTTTACATCTGCTTCTTTGCCTGCCTATTTGCCTGCTTCTTTTCCAGAAGCGCCTCTTGAATGCGCGTATGGTAGGCGCGATCAATGCGATAACCAGCATAAATTACCGCTGCTATTAACCCCCAGATCATCGCAAACGGACCGTCTATAATACCCAAAGCATAAATTTTATCCGGGTGTATCTCACTCGCAGGCACGCCTCTTGGAAAATCAATTATATCCAGCGCGACACCAGCTACCACGTGACCAATGCCATTGGTAACCTTGGCAAAAAATGTCCGTGCTGAGTAGAAAATACCTTCCTGCCTTCTGCCGGTACTTAGCTCGTGGTCATCAGCAATATCAGCAAGCGCAGACATTACACTAATGTTCAAAATAGAACCACAAGCTGATGCGATCGTGCCAAAAAATACGACAAATGCGACCAGGGTGAAAGTTGTATTTTCAGGCGCAAGGTCAAATAGCCGGAGGGTCACCGCGGATGACCAGGCAACACTCAACCCGGCAGCAGACCAAACAATTGCCCAACGTTTTTCGATGATCTGATGAACTCTCGCCGTCACCGTGAAGCCAACTGTATAGCCAAACACATTACCCAGAATCAGCCAACCAATCTGTTGATCGGTAAACTCCCAATAGAACGTACCCATATACAGCCCCAGCGTTTCATGAGTACCAATCGTGATCGAAAGGAAAAACAAACCCAGCAACAAATATAGATAATTCTTATTCCTCATGGCTGAGTACATTTCAGAGAAGAGTTGAGGAATGCTGAAAGGTGGGAGATCGTCCGGCACTTTTTTCATCTTAGGGATTTGCCCTCGCGTCATAAATGCGGAGCCCAGCATGCAAGTAAGAATGATACTCACACAGAAAAATACAACCGGATTATATGCAGCTTCCATCATGCGACCGTTTTCAAACGTTGGGAAAATAAAAAACCAGACTACGACGTGCATCAAAATGACGCCAACATAGGTGAACATGTTGTTATAACTCATTATTCTCGTTCGTTCGATGTAGTCATCCGATAGCTCTGCACCCATTGCCAGATGGGGCACAGCAAATAGCGTTGAACTAATGCGCATCAATACCGTAAAGGTTGCAAACCACCCAAACAGCCACACCCCTTCGTAACCGACTGGAGGATTAAAGATCAGATAGATAGTGATAATGAGCGGTACCGGCGCAAGGAACATAAAGGGGTGTCGTCTACCCAGACGCGACTTCCAGCGATCGGAGATGGAACCGATCAATGGATCTGTTAGCGCATCAGACACAATACCAATAGTTACTGCGGCAGCAGTTAGGGTGCCCGATAAACCGAGTATCTGGTTATAAAAGAAGAAGGTGAGCGCATTAAAAATCCAGTTAGTCGCGGCCTCGCCTGTTGCGCCTATGCCAAAGGCGAGCTTGATCGGCATTGTAACTTTGGGTTGAGCCATCTGTGTCAAACTCCTAAATCAAATTGAACTTAGCAAAACAGCTTTTGCGCTAGAACAAGTAACAAGCCACCTTCACACCGGCATCGTCTCGACCAGCATTTTTCAAGTCGGGCTGATCTTGCTTACATATATCCATAGCCTTTGAACATCGAGGATGAAAACGACATCCTGAAGGCGGATTTCTTAAGCTTGGTACTTCACCCTCAATCAACGCGTGAGGACGTTTTTCTTCAGCTTCCGGGTTCGCAATCGGCACTGCGTCAAGCAACATTTGTGTGTAGGGATGCCTTGGGCGATCGAACAACTCATCCCGTTCTGCAATCTCGACGATACGCCCGAGATACATCACTGCGATCCTGTTACTAATGTGCCGAACCACAGATAGGTCATGGGAAATAAACAAATAAGTCAGACCGAGCCTTTCCTGAAGATCCATCAGTAGATTAATAACCTGTGCCTGTATTGATACATCAAGCGCAGACACGGCCTCATCACAAATGATCAAATCCGGGTCCAGCGCTAACGCTCTTGCAATACCAATCCGTTGTCTTTGACCACCCGAGAACTCATGAGGATAGCGATCTGCCATATCAGGTAGGAGGCCCACCAAGGTCATAAGTTCCTTGATACGTTTTCGATATACAGCTTTATCGTCGGCCATGCGATGAACCACAAGTGGTTCGCCAATGATGTCACCTACTTTCATTCTGGGGTTAAGCGAGCCAAACGGGTCTTGATAGACCATCTGCATGCCCCG
>JBLHWY010000096.1:0-24139 GCA_047629195.1 Candidatus Azotimanducaceae bacterium | reverse complement strand
CACCAGAGCTGAATCGCAGAGGTGCGGCGAAGGTGACGCTAACGGTTGTGGAGACCATGACGGTGGTGCCACGTGATTATCAAATATTTGTAAATAGTTATGGTACCGCACAGCCGCGAACTCAATCGATGGTTGTCTCGCAGGTGAGCGGACAGATTATTGCAATTGATCAAAAATTTAGGCCAGGGGGAGTTTTTAAAAAAGGCGATAAGTTGGTCGATATAGATCAGCGAGACTATGCGGCGAACGTCAACATTGCAGAAGCTAGTTTAATGGATGCCTTGCAGTTAGAAGCGCAAGAGGTTGCGAGTGCCGATCAAGCATTGAACGACTGGCAACGACTAGGATATTTAGGGGAAGAACCCTCAGCCCTAGTGTTGCATGAACCTCAGGTACAGGCAGCAAAGGCACGTGTCCTATCCGCAAGATCAGCGTTGATTAAGGCACAACTGGAGCTTGAACGTACTCAAATTATTGCCCCCTTCGAAGGCCGAGTACTGCGGCAAATGGTGGACCTTGGGCAAGTGGTATCAAATGGTGCTCAGCTAGCCGAAATATATGCGACCGATTTGGTTGAGGTGCGTTTGCCGTTGAGAAACTCGGACCTTAGTTTTGTCAACCTCCCGGAAGAAAATCAGAATTTTAGGCCCAGTGTTGAAATTTCTTCAGAACTTGGAGGAAAGAGAAAGTGGCAGGGTGAGATTGTTCGAACTGAAGGAGCGATTGACGAAACTTCGAGGCAGCTACACGTTGTTGCGCAGATCAAAGATCCATTTAGTCATAAGGATACGTCGGGGCTTCCGCTTAAAATTGGCGAGTATGTTACCGCGAAAATTTCTGGGACGGAAATTAAGAACAGTATTGTGATCCCTAATGAAACCATCTATCAGAATACTTATGTTTACATCGTTGAAGGTAATCTGTTGTTCCGGAAGGATATTGAAATCGCCTGGCAAAATGGTAACGATACAATCGTTTCTTCGGGTGTGAATGCAGGTGATGAGCTTGTTACCACACCCCTCGGTCAAGTATCTTCTGGTACCGTTGTCACGATTGCCGGCGAGCGGCCGGTGCCTAGCTTAGCGCAGGATTCAGTGCGAAAACAACGTGAAGGAGCCGCCCAATGATCGCCTGGTTTGCAAGAAATGACGTTGCAGCGAACCTACTTATGATAACAGTGTTGATAGGAGGGGCCTTTGCCCTTTCGTATGAAACGGCTATTGAGATTTTTCCTTCTTCCGAACCAGAGATAATCAGAGTTTCGGTTCCTTTGCGCGGCGCCACCCCTGAGGATGCAGAGCTTGGTCTAGCGGTAAGAATTGAAGAGGCGGTTGATGGTCTGGATGGCATCAAGAGGATTAGCAGTGTTTCTGTTGAAGGTAGCGCCCGGGTTGATATTGAGGTTGAAGATAATAGTGATCCCAGAGTAGTGTTAGATGAAGTCAAAACGCGTATTGATGCGATAAACACATTTCCTGCCGAAGCAGAGAAACCTGTCATCAGCTTGGCTCAAAGAAAATTTGGTGTGATAACAGTTGTCGTGGCGGGTAGGTATTCTGAGCGAGAGATTCGAAGCTTCGCAGAAAATGTTAGGGATGACTTGAGCCGAATGCAAGGTATTAGTCAGGTATCACTAGATGCTGTGCGTAAGTATGAAATAGCGATAGAGGCGTCCCAGGATAGGTTAAGGGAATATGGTCTTAGCTTAGCCCAGCTAGCAACGGCTATTCGGTCTAGCTCAGTTGACCTTTCTGCTGGGAATGTGAGAACCGAAGGTGGTGACGTACTAATTCGCTCGAAAGGTCAGGCGTATCGAAGGTCTGATTTCGAAAGTATCGTGGTCAAAACAAACTCCAATGGCAGTATTATTCGCGTGGGTGATGTAGCCGTGGTTAAGGACGGGTTTGAAGAAGACGCGATTAAAACACGATTTGATGGCGATTTTGCCGCGCTGATTCAGGTTGAGCGTGTCGGCGATGAAAGTGCGCTTGAGATCTCTGAACTCGTCAGAAATTACATTGAAGAACAACAGGTTAACTTGCCGGTTGGGATGAAACTAAAGTACTGGGATGACGATGCACAACAATTAAAGAATAGACTTGGAGTGCTTGGCAACAGCGCTTTTCAAGGGGCGTTTCTCGTTATTGGGTTGCTGGCATTGTTTCTTCGACCCGCGATAGCAATTTGGGTTTTTGTTGGTATACCCATAAGTTTTCTCGGTGCGTTTATGCTGATGAGTTTATTTGGCATCACGCTCAACCTGATGAGTGCTTTTGGTTTTATCGTGGTGTTGGGGATCGTTGTTGACGATGCTATCGTCACTGGGGAGAGTGTTTACCAACGAATTAAGAGTGGCGACTCAGGGCTGGATGCTTCGATTAATGGCACCATGGATGTCGCTGTGCCGGTCACTTTCGGCGTGCTCACTACGATGGTCGCTTTCTTGCCTTTGACCCTGATCGAAGGCCGATTCGGTACAATCATGGGACCCGTTGCAGCGGTTGTGATCAGCGTTCTTTTTTTCTCCCTGATTGAGTCAAAACTGGTGTTGCCAGCGCACTTAAAAAAACTTGGCAAAGGCTTTGATTCTGAAAACCCGGGTCGAATTAGTCGATGGCAGAGCAATTTTGCGGATGGGTTTGAATGCAGAATTTTGACCTATTATCGACCAGCACTCTCGTTTTTGCTAACCCATCGATTTGCCACGCTGGCATCTTTCCTCGGCGTACTATTCCTAATGTTTGCGCTAATTATGAGTGGTTGGACCAAATTTACTTTTATGCCGAGGATTCAAGGTGAAACGGCGACGGCGTCTTTGACGATGCCAGTTGGCACCCAGTTTAAAATAACTGATAGATACATCGATAGGATGTTTGTTGCGGCTCAACAGCTTCAGGAAAAATATATAGATCCGGTAACAGAAGTCAGTATCGTGAAACATGTTATGTCCAGCACTGGATCCCAGCGAGGATCCAGAGGTTCCGAATTCGGCAGGGTCCAATTTGAACTGGTGCCCCCGGAACAGCGCAACATTGAAATTTCAACCAATCAACTCATCGCTGAATGGCGAAAACTCATCGGTCCTATTCCCGGAGCTGAATCCATTACGTTCCGGGCAAATTTCTTCCGAGTTGGAGATCCCATTGATATTCAGCTGAGTGCTAATTCGTTTGAAACACTCGAACAAGCCTCAAATGAAGTAAGGGCCCATCTGCAAAGTTATCCAACTGTCTATGAAATTGCTGACTCTCTTTCTGATGGGAAAGAAGAACTGCGGATTGACGTGAAACCTCAGGGGCATGTGCTTGGTCTCACGCGTAACGAAATCCTCGGGCAAGTAAGCCAAGCATTTCAAGGATTTCAAGCACAAAGAATTCAACGTGGTAGAGATGACATTCGAGTGTTGGTTCGGCTTCCCGTTGATGAACGCTCGGACTTCTCAACGTTAGGGGAAATGCTGGTGCGCACACCAACCGGCAGAGAGGTGCCATTGGCCCACGTCGCAACCTTAAGCCCGGGGAAAGGGCCACAGCGAATCACGAGAATTGATCGTTACAGAACGGTGAACATTACGGCTGAAGTAGAGAAAACGAAGACGAATATGACGGTGCTACAGGAAGAGATAAGAACATATATGGACCAGTTGATCTCAAGGTCTCCCGGGCTTGCTTACGAAATGGAGGGCGAAGCTCGGGAACAGCGTGAGAGTTTTGGTAGTTTACAAAGTGGTCTGGTGCTGGTTTTGTTTGCGATTTATTGTATGTTGGCACTACCACTGAAATCTTACACGCAACCATTGTTAGTGATGTCAGTGATCCCGTTTAGTATCATCGGCGCCATCGTAGGGCACTGGATAATGGGGTACACCCTTTCGATGATGAGTGTGATGGGATTGCTCGCACTAACAGGTGTAGTCGTAAACGACAGCCTTGTGTTGGTGCATCAGGTGAATAAACTGAGAGATGCGGGGCAGTCTGCTTTGGAGAGCGTGTTGAACGCGGGAGTTGTCCGTTTTCGGCCAATAATTTTGACATCTCTCACCACTTTTTTTGGGCTGGCTCCGTTGTTGGTTGAGAAATCAACAACTGCACAATTTCTAATTCCAATGGGAATATCCCTTGGCTTTGGAATTCTTTTTGCAACCTTGATAACGCTAATTTTGATTCCAGTGAATATGTTGGTTGCACACGACATAAAGCTACTGTTTAGCCCAGACGAATCTGCATCGCTAGTATCTTAGGGTTGTTGTCTGGTTTGCTTACGAATTTCGCTAATTTTCAAAAAACTCAGCTGACTTTTGCTGGCCGTTAGGAGCAAAACAACGCTCCTCGAAATGAAACCCATTTGAGTGCATTTTAACAACTGTACTAGCGCGGGTCCCGTATTCTTGGCCGAGGATGAATCTAGCACTATGAGGCTCATCTGTGCCCTTGTTTCCTAGCAAATCAAACAAGTCTTGGTGCTGGAAATCATCTGATGCCGTTGTCTTGAGGTCTGCTCGTGCTGAATTAACTTTTGGCCAATTGCAGTCCAACAACTGATTGCTTAGGCCATAATACCCAGTTTCCAATTTAGTTATGTTTTGGTCACGATTACCGTAATAGTAAACTTCATTACCGTCACTAATGATTAGGTTGAAGCCTCGATATTCATTTGCTTTCTGATGTATGTCGAGTAAGTAATCTTCGCAAGACTGTTTACCTTTCAAAAATTTGCTTGTCAAGTCGCCCCGCGACCTGGGTGGAATCGGATCTGGAGGTGTTTCGGCGAAGTTGGTTACCGCCGCAAATCTACCGGAATTTGTGATTCCAAGCCAGGTACCTCCTGCTTGCAGGTCGCGACCAGCCAACAAATCAGGGTGGCTGTCCCAATAGTTGGCAGTTGCGGTAGGTCGTGAATGCATCTCGTCGCGGTTTGCTGCAACAACGAGATGCAAATCAGAGTTTGGGTTTACTGTAAAAAGAATTAAACACATGTAGCTGGAGCTTTATTGCCAAAAAATGCAGTCTACATATAGTTTTGAGAATTTTGAAGGTTGATCGTAGAAAAGGTTAGACCGGCGACTCGAAAGATTCAAGTTTAACAACAAACATGTCAGTCTTAGTTTTTTCCAGTATAGATTCAGCCGTATTACCGATTAACACACCAGCAGCACCGCTTCTTGCAACTGTCCCTAGAACGATAATGCCCGCCCTGACTTCCTCTCCATATTCTGTTACTACCGTGTTTGGCGTGCCTTCGCGGAGTTTCGTGTTTGATTCATGAATGTTGTTTGCGTAGGCAAGTGCCTTCATTTTTTCAAATTCGGCATCGTGTTTGTCTTTTGTGATTTGATACGCCATTGGGTCTGCGCCCCTGCCCATGACCACCGCCGGTCCATAGGCATAAATCAGATGTACTTCTGCTTCAAGTATTTCAGCAAGCGCGGTTGCTCGTTGAAGAACAATTCGATTGAGTTCTTGGTGGGCAGGGTCTTCATCATCGATGTTAACCGACGCTATAACGGGTTTGCCTCTGATTGATCCTTGATCACTGACCAGAAGCAGTGACGTTGGACACATCCGAATGAGATTCCAATCTGTTGATGTATAAAACATTTGTTTGAGAGGGCCATGTTGTCTGACAGGTTTGAAAATGAAGTCGGCATGGTACTTTCGTGAGCTTTTGATGATTTCTTCATAAAGCCTATGAATTTGGATTACTTCTGTCGTTATACGGTATCCCGTAGATAAATAAGGTGCCACGAGGTTTTCTAACCACTTATTCTTGTCGGCAATACTTTCTCTCAAAGCATTGGCATCCGCCTGCTTTGCAGTGACCGGTGTAGTGTCAAAATAGAGAGCTGCCTTATAGTCTACATCAGCGGTTGGTGGTATTTCTTTGATTCTTTCTAATGCGGTGTGGGTGGACTCTTCAGGGTCTATAACAACTAATATGTTTGTCATGATGCTCTCGCTTTTTCTCGGTAACTACGTTGATGCCTTGTACCTTAAGGCGCTTGAGGCGTCACTCCGTTGACTCAGATCAAGCAAGCTTCGTTATATCCTTATGAAAAAAATCATATCTGAAGCCCAAAGGGCCAATAAATCTCGGCTGACGGTTCCAATTCCGAATCTGTAGCACGTACAATGCATGGAAACTGAAACTGGAAATAAACTATGAGCGATTTACCTTCTTATACTCCTCCGAAGGTCTGGAAATGGGATACGGCCAATGGTGGTAAATTTGCCAACATCAATCGACCCATCGCAGGCCCAACCCATGACAAAGAGCTACCGATTGGTGAGCATCCATTTCAGCTTTACTCGTTAGCAACGCCAAATGGCGTGAAGGTAACGATCATGCTTGAGGAGCTGTTGATCTTGGGCAAAGCTGAAGCTGAATATGATGCTTATCTCATCAATATTGGAGAGGGTGATCAGTTTGGTAGTGACTTTGTCGCAGCTAACCCTAATTCCAAAATTCCAGCATTGATTGACAAAAGCACCACACCTCCAACAAGAGTGTTTGAGTCTGGAGCGATTCTGGTATATCTGGCAGAAAAATTTGATGCTTTCTTGCCGAAGGAACCCTCAGCGCGAGCCGAGTGTATGTCCTGGCTATTTTGGCAAATGGGCAGCGCGCCATATTTAGGTGGCGGTTTTGGACATTTTTACGCCTATGCGCCCGAAAAGATCGAGTACTGCATTGACCGCTTTGCGATGGAAGTGAAACGGCAGCTTGATGTATTGGATCAAAATTTAGCGGGTCGACGATTCCTTTGCGGTGATGAATATAACATTTCCGATATCGCGGTATATCCTTGGTATGGCGCTCTTGTGCTTCACAATATTTATGAATCCGAGGAATTTTTAGACGTATCTTCCTACACGAATGTTGTTCGTTGGGCGAAAGAAATAGAAGAGCGTCCTGCTGTCTCCAGAGGTCGGAGAGTGAACCGAACTTGGGGCCCTGAAGAACTTCGAGTGCCTGAAAGGCACAGCGCTTCAGACTTTAAATAGACATTCTGTCGAGTGTTGCTGTCTACTAAGGCAGCAACGCAAAATTCCCCTTTGAAAATCGGTTCATGTATTCATCCATAATTGATGACTTGGGTTTCCCTTCTGTGCTGCTGATGTCTCTGTTTTAGCGTGACAGTGACTCGAATTCTGCATGCCCTAGCTTCAAGATACTAGGGTTTTGCAGTAACTTTAGTTGCTAAGGCTCGACTACTTGTGTTTTCCAGCACTGTATCGAGTTGCACGCCCTTCTCTAATTGAGCGTCCAATCGAAAGCCCGATTGTATTACCAGATATCTTGCTCGTATCGTTTGCTGCTCGCTGGACAAGCTGAAATGATACTAATTTGGCGCATGTGATTGCTCGTGATGGATGAGAAGTAGATTCTCGATTGATGCTGCTACTACTCACTATTTACAACCAAGCAGGGATAAAGAGTCGTTCAGATATCATGAAAAATTCGATACACTCCATGAATTACAATTCATGGGGATGTAAAAGTGGCTGATAATCCTGTAGACGTACTCATTATTGGCGCAGGCGCTTCCGGCGCTGCAATGGCCTGGAGCCTGGCGGACACACGAATGAAAATTTTGTGTCTGGAACAAGGCGATTGGACCAATCCGACTGAGTATCCAACAACGGGTATGGACTGGGAACTTAAATCTTTGGGTGAATTTAGCTACAGCCCTAATACGCGGAAGAGAGTAACTGATTACCCTATTAATGAGGATGATTCACCCATTAAAGTGGCGAATTTTAATGGTGTAGGCGGTGGCACGATATTGTATGCGGCTCATTTCCCTCGGTTTCATCCATCAGATTTTAAAGTTCGTAGCCTTGACGGGGTTGCTGAAGATTGGCCAATTGATTATCAAACCCTCGAACCTTTTTATGCCGTAAATGATCAAATGATGGGGGTAGCAGGTTTAACAGGTGATCCAGCTTATCCTGATAAGGAGGTGTCTATGCCGCCAGTACCGCTGGGGATTCTTGGTGAGACTCTAGCGAAAGGATTTAATGAGAAAGGCTGGCATTGGTGGCCGTCTGATAGCGCGATAGCAACTGAGCCTTATGATGGTCGTGATAAATGCGTAAATCTGGGGCCATGTGTTAGTGGTTGCTCTCAAGGAGCAAAGGCTAGTACCGACATTACCTACTGGCCACACGCGCTGAGAGCAGGTGTCGAGTTAAGAACACGATGCCGGGTTCGGGAGATAAAAGTAAATGATCAGGGCATGGCCACAGGTGTTATTTATTTTGATGAAAACGATATTGAGCAGTTCCAACAAGCAGAAGTCGTGATCGTCGCTTGTAATGGCATCGGTACACCGCGGCTACTGCTCAACTCAACTTCATCTCAGTTCCCGAATGGCTTGGCTAACAGTAGTGGGATGGTTGGAAAAAATTTGATGTTTCACCCCTACGGGCATGTACAAGGCATGTTCGATAACCCTTTGAAGGGGTATCAAGGTCCTACTGGCTGTTGCATTTGGAGTCAGGAATTTTACGAAACTGATCTGTCCAGAGGTTACCTTCGTGGTTATACGATGGAAACTACCCGTGGAAGGGGCCCGGTGATGACAGCTATCAGTGGTATGGCATCTGGTGCTATACCATGGGGTGCTGGCCATCATGAGGCGTATAGACGTGATTATGATAAGTCAGCAGGCATGGTTATCATTTGTGAAGATCTTCCAGAGTTACATAATACAGTGACGTTGGATTCTAAACTTGTTGATTCAGATGGCATACCGGCACCAAAAATCACTTATACACTGAGCGAGAATAGCCGGAGGATGTTAGATCATGGTATGGCAAAGGGAAAAGAAGCGCTGATGGCCGCCGGGGCTCGTGAAGTGATAGTTCATGGACCTTTAGGGGTTGCTGGTTGGCATAATATGGGCACTGCACGAATGGGCTTAGACCCTCAACAATCTGTTGTGAATGAGTGGGGACGTAGCCATGACGTAAAAAACCTCTTCATTATTGATGGCAGCATTTTTGTGACATCCGCGGGTGTTAATCCAACGAGTACGATCCAAGCTCTTGCTTTATATATTGCGGATGCGATGAAACAAAGACTTGCGAACCTATTTGATTAGCTTTGGTCGCGCAGATAAACGTGCAGAGAATATAATTGGGATCTTTTATGTCTGAACTAATTACCAGTGACAGTACATTTACCGAACGGCAAAAAGAGACTTTGCAGTTTATCGTTAATATGGTGATTCCAGCGCTAGGGGAGTTACCCGGCGCAGTAGATCAGGACATACTTCCTGGCATCCTTGAACTTATGGGTGAGAACATTGGGTTCGTCGAACAGACAATGTCGGCCATTGAAGCAGCGGCGAATCAAATACACGGGAGTGAGTTTGCTGGTTTGAATAACGAAGACAAAGAAGGGGTTGTCAGCAAGTTTCGTTCTATTGAGCCTGAGTTGGCAAAAACCCTTCAGGTTTTTGTTGTTAGTTGCTACTACAAAGATCCCCGTGTGATGCGAAGTCTAGATCTGGAGGCGAGGGCACCACATCCAAGCGGCTATGCTGTTGAAGCAACCGATTGGTCTTTGTTAGAACCGGTTCGAAATATGGGGAAAATTTACCGCACGGTCTAACTTTTGCCCTAATCAATCATTTATCTTATCGATATTGAACACTTGGAGCTTTTTTGATGCAGCACATGAAACCGCCTAGGCCTTATTTTCCCCATGGGATCTTCACTGGCAAAGGAGAGAATGTCCCCAGAGTTTTTGTTTCTCCCCAACGATATATTCAGGGCGCGGGTGTGTTGGATCATGTGGGGCGTTATATGAAATTGCTCAATGCTAAGCGGGTAGGCATTTTAATATCGAAAAGAGGCCAAGCTGCAGATGGTCTTCGCATTACCGACAGCTTAAATAGCGCTGCCATTGATTCGGTGATCGCAACGTTTGGCGGGGAATGCTCGTTAGACGAGATAGATAGTCATGTCTTGAATCTCGCACCAGAAAAGCTCGATTGCTTGATTACCGTAGGTGGTGGAAAATGTGTTGATGCAGGTAAAAGCATCGCATTTAGGCTAGGGGTGGCGGTGGTGGTGATTCCAACACTGGCATCGAATGATGCGCCATGTTCAGCTTTGAGCGTGTTGTATGATCCAAATGGCGTCAGTATAGGCGCAGAGTTTTTCCCTGATAATCCTACAATGGTAATTGTTGATACCGGTGTGGTTGCAGCAGCTTCGGAGCGTTATCTTGTTGCTGGAATGGGCGATGCCATGGCGACTTGGTATGAAGCACGAGTCTGTTTTAATAACCCAAAGGCGAGGTCGACAGTCGGCGCAAGGCCAACGTTGGCATCTTGCGCGATGGGAGAAATTTGCGCGCACACATTGTTTGATCAAGGTGAGGCTGCTGCGAAGGCGGTCGCTGCAAACAAAGTTGATGAGAGTCTCGAAAATATTGTTGAAGCGAATACGCTATTGAGTGGTATAGGATTTGAGAGTGGAGGGCTAGCGTTGGCGCATGCTATTGCGCAGAGTCTGACAGCTGTACCTGCAGCTCATGCGAGTTACTTACACGGTGAACACGTCGCTATAGGTACGCTCGTTCAGTTGATGATGGAAGCTGATCAAGATGCTAAACGCGTTGCTGAATTTTTTGCCCGAATTGGCCTGCCAATACACCTGGGGCAAATGTCTATAGGGCTGGATGATAAGTCAGCGATGGACATCATTGTTGATTCAACAATGTCGTGGCCAACCAGCCATAATATGCCGATGCCGGTAACACCTGAGAGTATTCTGGGAGCGATTGCTTGTGCCCACGAACTTGGTTTGCAGGTTGCTCAATCGTCAGGCGATGAAGCTTATCGTCGCCTGCATAGTTAGATTGTTAGCCGTTCATACGATCTAAAAATTCTCTTTATAAGTTCTGAGATCGAGTTCGTGAGTCCATGCCGTTCTGGGCTGTCGATATAAGAACATATAAGATTCTGCGATACCCTTCAGGTCGACGAGTCCGTCTTCACCGACACGTTTGACAAATTGTGGCAGGTTGTTGAGAATTTTCTCCCCTGCAATGCCACCATCGATAACGACATGAGCAATATGTATACCCTGTGGTTGAAATTCTTTCGCAATACTTTGGACCATTGCCCGGAGTCCAGCTTTAGCGGCAGTAAAAGGTGCAAAGTTCGGTCGCCCCCTCATTGAGGCGCTGGCCCCTGTAAATAGTAGAGTGCCAGTGCCTCTGAGTTTCATTGCCTTTAGACATTCTCTGGCGAACAAGAACCCGCCGAGTGTACAAACTCGCCATGCTCTTTCAAAGTAACCAGCTTCCATTGTCAGAAAGTCACCGTTGTGATTGTTACCTGCGTTATAGATCGCTAAATCAATAGGTCCGATTCTTTCCGCTACTGAGATAAGGTTAACGACATCTGCTTCGTTCGTTGCGTCACAAACAATGGCTGTTGCCTGAAGTCCTTCTGCGCGTATTTTGTCAGCGACTGCTTCGCATTTTTTTAATGTTCTTCCCGCTACAATGGCGTGGAGCCCTTCGAGAGCTGAAAAATGACATAGGTAGCCACCGACGCCCTCAAATGGACCGACGCCTAGAATAATTGCTGTTCTCATTGTTTTAGTGACCTTTCATGGAAACGGTAATAATGGCACTGGCTTCGAAAGCAGGCAAATCGATCTCAGGATTAGAGTAGAACAGCACTTATTTAGGCTGTGTTTATCTCAAATATGGTCTGCCTCGCGGCACTCAACGCTGTGCTGAGAGGCTCCTTGAGAAAAGAGGCGCGTATTTCCTGCCGTTAGGATCATTGAAATTGTAGCATTTACACTAGTAGGCGCATAGATAGGCGCCATTGGTGGCAGAGTCCATTATTGTTTTTAGCAAGGAACAGTGCTTAGAATGCAGCATCATGAAAGTATGGGGAAAAGCATGATGTCCAGAGACCTTGTAAAGAAACACTACTCTTATGAACTGTTACCAGAGTTTCTCAGTTTTGTTGCTGTGAATTCCAGAACAAGGTGGCCTGCAGCCAGCTGTTTGTTAACGAGCGATGTTGCTTGGCGACTGCCAGGTTCCAGACCTGAAAAAAACTTGTGCTTTTGGTATCAACGAGATGAGCTGATTGGATATGCTTGGTTCGACGCAAATGGTCCCTGCATTATTGATCAGAGGTCCAGCATGAGTTGGGATGAGGGGCTTGCTCGCGCAATGTTGGCTTGGCTAGAGTCACGTCGTCTAACCATTAAAGCGCTTGTGCCTTGGCTCATTGACATTGAATATATCGAACAGTGGGAGCAAGCGCTGACCGACGGTGTGCACCTTGCGGAAGGAACCGATAAGTTTTTACAGGTAGCGGCCTTCGATACCGATGTCATTAAAACGAAGTTTCTTGAAGATGCAGGTTATGCATCGACGCAAAACTTTCAGTTCTATCTAGCGAGAAGTTTGAAGGATGAATTACCAACATCATCACTTAAGCACAATTGGCAACTAAGGCATGTTTTGCTAGCTGACATTGAAGCACGGGTTTCCGTTCACCGAGCTTCCTGGGTTCGGTCCAATTATCAAACTGCGCAATATTTATTGCTTAGGGAAAACATCGTCTACGAGCCTGAGTTGGATATTGTTTTGGCAAACGATGAGGGTGTGTTTGTGAGCTACTGCATCGGTTGGGTGGACTATGAGACGGGTGTTGGTTCATTCGAGCCAGTAGGAACAACCCCCGAGTTTCGGCAGCAGGGTTTGGGACGAGCAGTAAACCTTGAGGGGTTACGCCGCATGAAAGCAATGGGGATGCACAGCGCCAAGATTGGCACCCCT
This sequence comes from Candidatus Azotimanducaceae bacterium, assembly GCA_047629195.1. Lineage (GTDB taxonomy): Bacteria > Pseudomonadota > Gammaproteobacteria > Pseudomonadales > Azotimanducaceae > UBA4582. The sequence continues at coordinate 11,320 of JBLHWY010000096.1, read as the reverse complement.
GGCTTTAACGGCAGAGCTTATGCGTTATATCGATCTTGCGGTTTTGAGCTAGTAGATAGAGATCGAACTTTCATCAAGAGACTACCCAGATCAAATGGGTAAGGTTTATTCCAGCTCAAGCGACTTCAGGTATTGGAAAAGCTTGCGGAATTGAACGGGAGGCTCGACTTCCTTCTCTCGCTCAGTTGTCGCTTTACGAGTGAGTTGGCGCAAATGTTGTCGGTCTACACCAGGAAATTTTGAGGAGATATCATCCAAAACTGAATTATCGCCGCTGATGAGTTTCTCTCGCCATTGTTCAAGTTTATGAAATTGCGTGACATGAGTCCTGGTGCTGGCATCAAAGCGGTCGATCATGTCTTGGACATCGGTAAGGTCTGTCTTGCTGAGTAATTTGCCAATGTATTGGAGTTGCCGCTTGCGGGCGTTTCCCTTTGTGATTTTTTTACATTCCTGGACCGCAATAACTATCGCTGGTTCTGGGATCTGCTCAAGATGGTCAGCAGGCAGTAAAAGCAGCTTTTCTCCAAGATCGCGCAGCGATTGCATGTCGCGCTTTCGTTGGGACTTACTGGGTCCGCGATCTTCAAGTTCGTCTTCTGTAGAAGTTTCTTTTTCGGTCATGTTTGAATCCAGCTTTGTCTCGATTAAGCGTAAAAAATGGTCGCGAGCCCCAAAAAAGTCATGAAGCCAACTACATCTGTGATTGTCGTTAGTACTACCGAACCAGAGATTGCAGGGTCAGCACCAATCGATTTTAGAAACCCGGGAAGTATCGCGCCTGACATTGCCGCGACGAGTAAGTTGATCATAAGTGCTGTGGCGATGATAGTGCCCAACAGTGCATCCTGAAACACGAAGGTTGCGGCAATGGCGACGATGACCGCCCAAAGCAGTCCGTTGATCGCTCCCACTGCCAGCTCTCTCTTAATCAGCCATTTTTGATTGCTCTCAACAAGTTGGCCAAGCGCGGCGCTGCGGATTGCCAAAGTTAAGGTCTGGCTTCCCGCTACGCCGCCCATACTGGCGACTATGGGCATCAAAATGGCGAGTGCGACGACTTTTTCGATAGTATCCTGAAAAATATTAATGACTGCAGATGCAAGAAATGCTGTGCCAAGGTTTGCTCCTAACCAAATAGCTCTGCTGCGAGCGGTCTTGAATATTGGTGCAAATGTGTCCTCATTTTCAGCTAAACCAGCGAGCCCTAACAGCGATTTATCTGCTTCTTCCATGATGACGTCAACCACATCATCGATCGTGATTCGGCCAATTAGGCTTCCATCCTCGTCGATGACGGGTGCAGAAATGAGGTCGTATCGCTCAAACCTAGAGGCAACTTCCTTTTGAGGTGTTTTAGCTTGGATCGGGTCGAAGTCCGTGATCATAATTTCACGCACTGTTTTGGATGGGTCGGAAACGACAAGTTGGCTTAGGTGTACGAGTCCGATATATTTATTTTTGCTGTTCACAACAAATATTTTGTCTGTTGTGGCTGGCAGTGCCTCGTGTCGTCGTAAGTAGCGTAGCACAACATCGACAGTGACTCGCGGCAGAACGCTTATGGTGTCTGTATCCATCAATCCACCCGCTGTGTCTTCTGGGTAAGAGAGAAGTGTCTCAACCCGTGCGCGGTCCTGGGACGTCATCGATTGTAGTAGTTGGTAAGTAATGGTGTCTGGTAGATGTTGAAGAACGTCGATCAGGTCGTCATCAGAAACAATTTGATCAATGACCGGAAATAGTTCCTCTGCCGATTTATCACCTAGCAAACCCGCAATAAAGTCTTCGTCAATTTCCTGCAGAATCTCACTTTGATCTGACTCTGAGAAAAGGTTCCAGATTATGGTACGTTCTTTCGGGGGTGACGACTCAAGTAAGACAGCCACGTCGGCAGGTCTAAGCACGTTGAGAAGGCTTCGGATTTGATTGAAGCGACCTGTCTCAAGCAGTTCATTGATCGTTTCTCGTTGCCGTTGATAGCTTTCGTCGAGGGATTCGGTCATGACAATTCCCTTATTCGGATTCGCCGAACCGATTGTCAATCAACTCGATAAGTGCTTGTTGGGCAGCTATTTCGTCATCGCCATCTAGAATGAGGAGTATTTCAGTGCCGATGGTTGCCTGAAGCATCATCATTGACATGATACTTTTCCCATCGGCGGATTGAGGTCCATTGCGTACGGTAATACTAGCGCCGTATCCCTGCGAAACTTTAACGAAGCTGGAAGCCGCACGAGCATGCATGCCTAATTTATTCTGAATCGTAATTCGATGTTCTATCAAAGTGATTTCCGATAATCGTCTTTTAGCTTTCAGAGTCGGAAAGACATAAGCCGAGTCCGAGCTCATGGCGGTGTGCTTTAGCTACTGATCTTACTTAATTCCCTATGGCGGATCTGTACATTTTTCCATCTTGGGGCAAAATTCTGGTGGAGTCTTTGGCTGATATAAACAGATCGGTGTTGTCCGCCCGTGCAACCGATAGCAACTGTCATGTAGCTCCTGTTGTTGGCTTCAAACGAGGGAAGCCAAGACCCAAGAAACTGAGATATATCATCATACATTTTATTGACTTCAGGTTCCGACCCTAGAAATTCGACGACGGGAATGTCGAGCCCTGTCAATGCTCTCAATCCGGGCTTCCAGTGAGGGTTGGGTAAACAGCGCACATCAAAGACCAGGTCCGCATCTATCGGCACACCATTCTTGTATGCAAAGGATTGAAAAAGCAGCGCAAATTCATGACTGGTCTCTGTAATTCTGGAACGCACAAGATCCCTTAGCTCGTGGATAGTGAGTCTAGTCGTATCGATCGTGAGATCTGCAGTGGATGATATTGGGTCTAATAAACTTGTCTCAAGTTGGAGCGCCTCTTTCAAACCTGTTGCCTGATCAGAAAGTGGATGTTTTCTGCGAGTTTCGCTAAATCGACGAACCAGGGTTGCATTTCCTGAGTCCAGAAAAATGATTCTGTGCTCTACTAGCGACTTATCGATGTTAGAAATTATGTCAGGAAAGTTCTGAAGATCCAGTGGTATATTTCGAGCGTCGACACTCACTGCAACTAAGCGTGTTGTCTGGTCCTCCGCCAGGCGTTCTATTAATGGCTGCAAAAGGCTGACTGGTAGGTTATCAATACAGTAATAGCCTATATCTTCTAGTACGTGTAAGGCGGTACTTTTTCCTGAACCGGAGCGACCACTTATGATGATCAGTGAAATCATAAATCTATCCTGACTCTGATTGATGTTTTGAACGACATATTCACCCAGATAACCTTGGGTTTCGCTTTGCTAATTTAGCTCATATCGCAAACTGCAGCTTCAAAAAGTGCTGCATCTGTTGCGGCGTTGAATAAACTTGAACGATAGTCTTCCCTATCAAATCGAGAAGCAAGTGTTGCCAATACTTGAAGGTGTTCATCGACTTCTTTTGTTGGTACTAGTAGTACGAAGAGTACTTGGACTGGGATCTGATCAAAAGCTTCAAAATCTATGCCTTGTTCGAGCGTAAACATCGCGCCAATAATTTCATCACAAGAGTCTAAGCGGCAGTGCGGTATCGCGATACCATGACCTAGAGCTGTAGTCCCTAGTTTCTCGCGCGCTATTAGGTGACTGTAGACTTCGTCGGCATCTAATAGTCGATTAGTTGCTGCAATTCGTCGTGAAGCTTCTTCAATGGCTCGTTTTTTACTGGTGACAGAGATACGGCATTGAGTTCGTTCGGGGAGGAGAAAAGATTTTATGTCCACACGTTGCCTGTATGCTGCGGATAAATGCCGCGGTATTATATCAATCTCAGGGAAAGACAGTCGAGAGCGTAATTCGTTATTTTTTGATACACACCGGAATAAATGATTTAGCTGAGTTGGGAGGCATTTGAGGAAAGGACGTCCTAGAAGGTTGCACTGGGTCTAAGACCCAGTGCCTAGGCTATTTTGAAGCATCACATTTACATGACGAGAGGTCAGGTAGTGAAGACACTTGCTTACCTCGCCGTGCCGCGATGCTTTTTGTCGTTCTGTTTCTCTTTTTGTTTTAATAATTGCCTGTCAAGTTTGTCGGCAAGTTTATCGATAGCGGCATACAAATCTTCTGACTCTGCGTCAGCTTGTACTTCGCCACCGGGGATTTGAATAGTGGATTCAGCTTTTTGCCGCTGTTTCTCTACACTGAGGATGACATTCATCTGGATGATCTGGTCAAAATGACGTTCAAGGCGATCTAGCTTTGTGGTGACGTAGCTACGAAGTGAGTCTGTTATTTCTACGTGATGACCGCTTACGTTTATTTGCATATTGCTTCTCCTTGCTTGGGTGAAAGGAAATTGATATCTGAAGGTCTAGGACCAATTTCCCAGTAGATAACATTCATGCTTGTTCTGTTTTGATCATCGCGCGACCTAATCTGAATGCCTTTGATCTAGCGCAATGGTTATCAAATTTTTCCCTTTTCAAGTTAAGTGCTCGCTCTTAGTTTGTACGATTTTTTTAGTCAAATTGATCACACTAATTGTTTGCGTTCATTCGAGGGTGGAATCATGAGTGAGTCCCGATACTTTGCAATGGTTCTTCGCGCTACCTTTATGTCCTGCTCCGCTAGCAAATTTGCTAATTTGCTATCACTGAGCGGTTTACGGGGGTTTTCTGCACTGACTATTTTCTTGATTAGTGATCTTATGGCAGTTGATGAAACTTCACCTCCGGTGTGAGTGCTCACATGGCTGGAGAAGAAGTACTTTAGCTCGAACACACCGGCTGGCGTATGCATATATTTTTGGGTCGTGACCCTGGATATAGTTGACTCATGCAAGTCAACAGCCTCGGCGATATCGTGAAGGACTAAAGGTTTCATTGCTTCAGCGCCGTATTCGAAAAAGCCACGTTGGAACTCGACGATCTTAGTGGATACCTTTAGCAGCGTTTCATTTCTCTGTTGCAGGCTTTTAATAAACCAGCGTGCTTCTTGCAGGTGGTTCTTTAAATAAGTGTTGTCAGTGCTGTTATCGGCGCGCTTGATCATAGACGCGTATTCTGAGTTCACGCGAACTCTGGGTGCAGATTTAGGGTTCAACTCAACTAACCAGCGTCCTTCCTTTTTACTCACAATGACGTCAGGATCAACATATTCTGTCGTTGTCGTTGCGATATTCCCGCCAGGCTTCGGATTAAGACTCTGGATTAACGAAATCACAGCTTGAAGCTCCGACTCTTTGAGGCGGGTCTTTTTGATCAGAAGTGCATAGTCTCTGCTTGCTAGCGAGTTTATATGCTCTCCGACAATATTTATTGCTTCTAAACGCCAAGGAGTATCGGGTGCAAGTTGCTTTAGCTGAATCACAAGGCACTCCTGCAAGTTCCTTGCTGCGACACCTACAGGATCGAGGTGCTGGATAAGATGCAATACCGCTTCAACTTCATCGAGTTCACATTCGTACTGCTCTGGAATGCTTTCTAGAACATCTTCAAGTGGAATTGTCAGCATTCCCTCTGCATCCAGGCCATCGACAATGGCTTCTGCAATAAGTATATCGCAGGGGGATAGGTGAATGAGGTTGAGCTGTTCTTCTAAATGAGACTGAACGGATACGCCGTCTCCGTTCTTGCGGTCGAGATAGTCACTGTCGTCGTCGTCACCAGAATAACTCTGGGGTGCTGGCGCTTCGTCCCAAACATCTTCCCACAGGCTATCGACGGGCAGTTCTTCGGTGATGCTTTCGTTCGCCAATTGATCGCTGGTGTCAGGAACAAGATCTCCATCAATCTCAGGATCCAATATAGGCGGTGGTTCATCAACAGATAATGTCGTTTCATTCGTGCCAGATTCTGCACCTGAATCTATTGACGCGTCTGAATTGAAATCAGTCGCAGTATCAGAGGGTTGGCCTTCGATAGATTCTGGCGGTGAGTCAAGGGAGCTGCCCTCGTCTGAACTGACGGTGTCATCAGATGTCTGTTCTTCCAGCATGAGATTTGAATCCAGTGCTTCTTGTATCTCCTGTTGAAGATCAATACTGGATAGCTGCAACAACTTAATCGCTTGCTGCAGTTGCGGCGTCATTCTTAGTTGCTGACCAAGCCGTAATACTAGTGCTGGTTTCATTGCCATGGGCTAATCATACTCAGGCGTCCAAGGGAATAGAACCTTATTATATACCATCAAATGTGGTGTAGCATTTATGACCAAAAAAGGATAACTCTTGCTGCTCAATAGAGTAATAGCATACTAAGTATGAATGCCTAAGTCAGTGTCATCATCAGAATATTGGGTAAAATTTCAAATCGAACTAAAATATTGATCGTCTTCGGCGAAAGTTGTTGCTTACATTCTGAAGTTCTCGCCGAGGTACACACGTTTCACATGTTCATTGCTTAGAATCGTCTCGGTTGAACCTTCAGCAATAATACGGCCTTCGCTCACAATGTATGCTTTTTCACAAATATCGAGGGTTTCCCGCACATTGTGGTCGGTTATCAGTACTCCAATCTGGCGTTCAGAAAGTTGAGAAATGATATTTTTGATATCCTGAACTGAAATAGGATCGACGCCGGCAAAAGGCTCATCAAGTAGTATAAACGCAGGCTCTGATGCGAGACATCTGGCTATTTCTACTCGTCGTCTCTCTCCGCCAGACAAAGACATGCCCATGTTATTTCTAATTTGGCCGATGTTGAACTCTTTTAATAATAATTCGAGCCGTTCTTTACGGTCACTTCTAGACAATTCTTTTCTAGTTTCCAGAATTGCCATAATGTTGTCAGAAACACTTAGTTTTCTAAAAACAGAAGCTTCCTGCGGGAGGTAGCCGATTCCCGTTCTTGCGCGTTCATGCATCGGTTTGGGGGTGATATCCTCATTGTCAAACAAGATTCTGCCTTCATCTCGCGGGATTGAGCCAACTATCATATAGAAGCAAGTTGTCTTACCAGCTCCATTGGGACCCAGCAACCCAACTACTTGGCCGCTCTTAATCGATATTGTGACATCTCTGACAACGGGGGTGCCGCCATAGCTTTTTGCCAGATTTATTGCCTGGAGTTCGTGCATCTAGATCGCTTTTCTATTTGATTTAATGAATTCAGTCGTTATTTTTTGGCGTAATAATTATGTTGATTACATCCCCAGGTTTGCCGCTGCTCTTGAGGTCAACAATGCCAAGGTTTATGTCGTAGAAAAGCAGTTCGCCTGTGAACTTATCGCTGGTTTGTTGCATTTGTGCCTTTCCTTTCAGATGCAGCTTTGCTTCCTTGACCAGGTAGGTGATCAGCGTGGCATCGGCGGTAACAAGCTCCTTAGAGTCGTCTGCCATCTGTTCAAAGTGTGCACGCTTGCTCGATTCTTTTGAAGACTCATCGGTGATCGCAATTATTTTTACGACTTCATTTTCAGCCATAAAAATTTGTACTTCATCGGCAACAATGCTCAGGGAACCTTGATCGATATGCACATCGCCGGTATAGGTCGACTTTCCGGCATTGTCATCAATGACTCCGCTATTTGCCTGAATTCGAATTGGCTGTTCGCGATCAGACTTTAAAGCGAGCGCAGGGTTGCTTGCAAACACTGATACAAACAATGACGCGAGCATGATGAAAATTGGAAACGTATTTTTATTCACTAGATCAGATAGTCGGGAATTCAAGTTATCATTGTAACCTGTTTTATCGGCATTGACGTTACTCTGGTAGACTTTTCACTTCAGGGATGAAAATCGTATTTACCCGCTCGATATCATTAGTGAAGAACTCATAACGATTCTGCTCGAGATATGCGTTCATCGCGCCCGCTGTGGTGCGTCCCGATTGGTCATCTAAGTAGACCTTTACTCTGGATTCCAAATAGTCCTTGTCTGGATAAACGGTCATTTGCTCTGTTTGAATGTTAACGAAATCACCAGCAAGTTGGGTTCGTTGAGCAAAAACTTTCTCCCACAATTCAACGACCTCGTCGTCTCGGTTCGGCAGGGATTTATCTACTGATTTTGGCGTCAGTCGACCGAAATTCGATTCGATGTCCCACGGGCTGGTGATATCCTCAAGATAAATTTTTACCCGCGGCATATCCAATGTTGTGATGTCGGTTGCGGGGTAGTGAGTCAATCTGGTCGTTTTGATTTGGTGTTTGGGCTGCCCGAGTTCATCGTATTGATAGATCGTTGCATTAACCATATATAAATCAGGTTCATTCTTTGCTCGAGGGTCCAGTTGATTTGATTCGTCATTGCCATCAATGACCCAGCCACTAACCAAGGCAATTGCGGATGTCAGGAGTAGGATCGCGAGCGCTCGTCCAACAGTCAACTTACTTCCCCTATGTCATTGGTTTGAAAGAATAAACCGTTAGAGTTGGTGTGGCAGGACAAAGCATGAGTTGACGCTGAGCCCTTGCATGACGGTATTCGAGCCAGAAGCTGGCCGTAGTGAGTTAGTAATCTAAAACCCATTGTAAAGACTGCCGAGATAGCCGAACCAGGCGAGTAGTAAAACGCTCCCTTCGAGCCTAGAGATCTTAGCATTTTTAGAAAAGCCATATGCGAACAAACCTAGCAACACAGTCAACGCAAGCATGAACCCGTAGTCACGCCAAAAGACATTGCTGGCGATTTCTGTTGGGGCAAGAATGCAGGGTACAGAAAGCACCGCCAGCATGTTGAAAATATTGGACCCGAGGATATTGCCGATGGCCAAATCCGTATGACCCTTGATAGCACTTGTTACTGAGACTACGAGTTCGGGTAAGCTCGTACCGACGGCAACTATTGTAAGCCCAATGACAAGTTCACTCACGTCCATTCTTTGAGCAATTTGCACAACAGCCCAAACTAAAATTTCAGAGCTCAGTAGCAGAAAAGCAAGGCTCAATATCAGCGTGGTGATCGCTTTTTTCTGGCTCATGTCTGGAATCTCTTCCAAGTCGGAGAGGCATTCGATGTCCCCCTCGCTTTCTGAGCTGCTCAAAGCTATTTCTGAAGCGCCCAGAGCCATTTCTGAATTGCCCGAGGCTATTTCTGGCATTGCATCCAAGTGTTCTCTGGCGAGTCGATATAAGAATGTAGCAAGGCAAGCAAACAGTAACAGACCGTCCCAAATTCCAAGATAAAAATCCATCAGGGTCACACCGGCACATAGTGTCACCAGGAACATGATGGGAAGATCCTTTTTAAGGACTTCTTTACGAAAAGGGAGGGGTACAATCAAAGCAGTGATACCGAGCACCATGCCGATGTTGGCGATGTTTGAACCGATTGCGTTGCCAATGGCAAGTTCGGGTTCGCCTTGAAGCGACGAAGTGACCGCAACGAAGATTTCTGGGGCAGACGTGCCTAGAGCCACAATCGTCAGACCGATCATCATTGGGGATATGTGAAAATTTCTCGCGGTTGTGACAGCGCCGATGACAAAAAAGTCCGCACTCTTAAACAATATTAGAAATCCTACAAGCAATGCAAAACTAAGTAGCAGCATACCCCTCATAATTCGAAGTTTTAAAATGACGCCGCATTAAAGTTGTTTATGGCGTTCAATGCAAGGAAGCTATGCTAGAACGTCTTTGCTGGCCTGTTTCGTCTGGTGTAATGATCGGTGGAATGTTAGCGTTCACGGCTATGAATAATGCGACAAAAACACACGACCATGTTGTGATTTCCGACGTGACTTTTCGACGAGGTCAGAAGAGAATATTCGACCGGATCAGCTTGACCATACCCGCAGGGAAAATCGTAGCGTTAATGGGCCCGAGCGGTACTGGCAAGACCACTTTACTTCGACTAATCGGGGGGCAGATAAGGCCTGATGCAGGTAAAGTACTCGTCGATGGTCTCTCAATTCCTGACCTTTCGCGGAGTGAGTTGTTCAATGTACGTAAATCTATGGGTATGTTGTTCCAAAGTGGTGCATTGTTCACCGATTTATCTGTGTTCGAGAACGTTGCTTTTCCTATTAGGGTTCACACCAAATTATCTGAAGAGATGATCCGCGATTTGGTGCTCATCAAGCTTCAGTCCGTAGGGCTGCGAGGAGCCAGTAATATGTTGCCAAGTGAGCTTTCGGGTGGAATGAATCGTCGAGTTGCGTTGGCCCGAGCGATCGCGCTTGATCCCAGTCTAATTATGTACGATGAGCCTTTTGCCGGACTCGACCCTATTGCAATGGGCGTCATCGTTCAGCTGATTAAGACATTAAATGCTGTGTACGATATGACCAGCATCATTGTTTCTCACGATATAAAGGAAGCCGCAAGTATCGCTGATTTGATTTATATTATTTCAGATGGTGTCGTCATAGGTTCAGGTAGTCCCGAAGAATTGTTTAAGCAAAAGTCGCCGCGGGTTCAGCAGTTTATTCAGGGGATGCCAGATGGACCGGTTCCCTTCCACTACCCTGCGCTGGATTATGAAGATGAGCTGTTAGGACCTAGTCGATTAGGGCTTAGTCGATGAAACGAACGGCAAGTAAAGGTGGGAATGCCCGGTGATTTCAAGCCTTAGAAGATTAGGCCAATTTTGTGTGGCACTAATCCAGGTCCTCGGCCGTGCCGCAACTATTTGGTGGCTGGCTGTCGTGCGTCGTCCGCGCCTTGAGAATATCCCTCTGGTGCTTCGGCAGATCTATCAGCTGGGCGTTTTGTCTGTACTTATTGTTGTACTCTCAGGCTTCTCGATCGGCGCAGTTTTGGCGTTGCAGGGATATAGTCAATTAGTAAAATATGGCTCAGAGAGCTCGCTCGGACTTGGTGTCGCGCTTGTGTTGGTAATGGAAATTGGTCCCGTGGTTGCTGGGTTGTTGTTCGCTGGCCGTGCTGGCTCGGCTGTGACGGCTGAGATAGGGTTGATGAAAGCAACAGAGCAGCTGAGCAGCATGGAGATGATGGGGGTCGATCCTCTGCAAAGGATAGTAGCGCCTAGGTTGTGGGCTGGGTTTATCACCATGCCGATTCTAGCGTTGATGTTTTCTGTGGTCGGTATCTGGGGCTCGTCTCTCGTCGGCGTTGAGTGGCTCGGTGTTTACGAGGGTGCATTCTGGGCTTCAATGCAAGCGGGCGTTGATTTTGAATCACATGTATTGAAAGGAATTATAAAATCCATAGCCTTTGGGCTAGTAGTGACCTGGATTGCTGTGTTTCAGGGGTATGATGCCGAACCAACATCTGCAGGTATTGCTGCAGCGACAACAAGAACAGTCGTTTATTCATCGGTAAGCGTGTTGGTGTTGGATTTCTTTTTGACGTTATTGATGTTCAAGCTTTAATCCGTGTTCAAGCTTTAGTCCTTTGGTGCGGTGATGGTTGCGGTGACTGTAGTCGAGATAGTGGTGGAC
>JBLHWY010000095.1:0-24377 GCA_047629195.1 Candidatus Azotimanducaceae bacterium | reverse complement strand
TTCTTGTTGGGGTTGTTTCAACAATGACTTTTAGATTAGAAATTTTCTTTTCATTTTTAGAAAGGGTCGCGCTTGCGACGCGCCAATGTCCCCAGGGAGTTTTAGCTTTCTGTTCGCGAGTCAGTTTGTTCCATGCTGCTCGCTCAGTTGCGAACTGCTGATAGTTAGCATCTGAGTTGTCGCTTTTTATGCCTTTCGGCGGCGCTAGGTAAGCGAAATATATCTTTCTGTTGTTATCGAAATCAGGATCCAAAATAACATCGTTCAGTCCCCTTGATCCCCAGGCGCGCACCTCGGGTACACCCTTTATTGGCTTTGACACAGTGCCGTCCGGTGTGATGATTCTTATGCGACCAGGCACTTCAGTTATCATCATATTGCCGTTTGGCATGTGCGCCATCGCCCAGGGACGATTTAAACCAGTAACGAAATCACTAACGATAAATTTAGCGCTCTTTGGTGCGAGCGGTGCTCTAGTTTGACCTTCAAAGAGTGGGGGGACAGCATGGGTTCCCTCAAAAACTTGCTGTGAGAATACTGCTGTTGTGGTCATCGTCGATAGAAAGCAGACAGAAACCAAATGCCGAATTTTCATGTAAGCTTTCATTAATTATTATCCATTTTACTCTGGCACTTTACTCTGACCCCATAAATGTTAAAGGCTGCAGTGTTTAGATGTAGCTGTAAACAATGCCGCCCAGGCTGCCCACTACTAATACTACACTAGAGAAGAACCCCATCAGGAAACCCACAGTCCGTGAGCCTGGGTCTTTAACGTAAGAGACATAGTAGATTGGTCTTCCGATGACGAATAGTAGTCCGATCAATGCGCCAATGGTTGGACTTAAGAAGTAGGAAAACACCCACAGTGCAGGTAAGAACACCATAAGCTGCTCCATGGTGTTTTGCTGTACACGAAAGTATCTCTCCCATTCTTCATTTCCAGAGACTGCGGGGGCAGGCACATCAAACTTCTGTCGCCCCTGCCCAACCTTCAGTGCAAAGAACATAAACTCAAGGAGGGCAATGATAGTAATAAGCGCCGGTAGTTCCATGTTTGTTGCGTCCTTTAAATTTGGTGGATAGTCAATTTAGCGAATGCTTGCTTTGGCAGGCACCATAGGCTAGTTTTTTAATATGGTTTGATGTCATGGCTGTTTGCAGCATACAGGTTCGGAGGTCGTTATGAAATTTGACGTTGTCTTTCAACTATCAACGCTCAGGCAAGCTCCAAATTAGTTAGCAGAAGAGGTGTTAGAGTTCGCGTGTTTATGCATAAGGTCTATGCCTTTAGTAAAGAAGCCAGTGATCAGTTTGTAAAGCAGATTTATTAGCATTCGTGGGTACAGAAGCCCTAAAAGGAGATGACAGATGTCAAAGCTTGAAGGAAAAGTTGCGATCGTGACAGGTGCAGGTCGAGGTGTAGGTAAGGCAACTGCGCTGTTGCTTTCGAGAGCAGGCGCCACGGTGGTGGTGAATGACCTTGATAATCAGGAAGCCGAAAATACTACGCGAGAAATTATGGCAGAGGGTCATCTTGCGCTCTCTTGTGCGGGTGATATAACCGACGAGTCATTTCCAGAGCAGTTGATTCAGACATCTCTTGAGGCTTATGGAGAGATCGACATTATCGTCAATAACGCGGGCTACATCTGGAACGGCGCTATGCACAACCACTCAGATGAGCAGTGGCAAGCGATGCTAGATATTCACGTGACCGCGCCTTTCAGAATTCTTCGCGCTTTCTCCAGTTGGCTGCGTGGACAAGCAAAGCAAGAGATCGAAAAGACCGGTTGTGCCAAAGCTCGCAAAATAGTCAATGTCTCGTCAGTCAGCGGTACTGAGGGTAGTGCAACTCAGATAGCTTACTCAGCGGGTAAGTCCGCTATTGTTGGCGTGACTAAAACACTCGCAAAAGAATGGGGTCGATACAACGTAACGGTGAACTGTGTTGCCTTCGGACATATTCAAACGCGGCTAACCCAGCGCTACGAAAACTCGCCTCCGGTGATCGATATTGCAGGTAGGCAGCACAAGGTGGGGCTGAATAGTCGTCAACTAGCAGGGATAAACTTGACAACCCCGCTAGGGCGGTCAGGGAAACCAGAAGACGGTGCAGGAGCAATCTACATGTTTTGTATTCCTGAGTCTGATTTTGTGACGGGGCAGATACTCACCTGTTCGGGTGGTCTATAAATCACGAGATAGATTCATCGCTAGATAGCAAGTTTGAACTAAGCGTAAAAAGGATTGAGAATATGACAATTGTTGGATTACTTAACCCTGGCGCGATGGGCGCTTCAATCGGCGCCGCAGCTAGCGTTAACGCAGAAAAAGTATTGTGGGCATCACAAGGTAGAAGCGTTGCAACCAAAAACCGAGCTGAAAAAGCGAAGTTGTTTGATGCTGTATCGATTGAAAATCTAGTGTCCGATAGCGACGTTATTCTGAGTGTGTGCCCGCCGGACAATGCAATGGAGCTTGCACGTGATGTTTTCGCAAAAGGTTTTAAAGGAAGCTATGTCGATTGTAATGCCGTAGCGCCTGCGCAAGCCCGACTGATTGAAACATTGGCTAACGAGGCGGGTGCTTTGTTTGTTGACGGCGGCATTATTGGTGGCCCTGCTTGGAGCGCGAAATCTGGGACCAAGCTTTGGCTTTCAGGAAATGATGCTGCGCAAATTGCCGCGTTGTTTGAGAACTCGCCGTTACTCACGGGGGTCGTAGGTAAAGACATTGGTGCGGCATCTGCATTAAAGATGACGTTCGCAGCCTATACCAAAGGTTCAACAGCCCTGCTTGCCGCTATACTGGCAGTCGCTGAGAAAGAAGGTGTTCGCGATGCGTTGGCGCAGCAGTGGGGAGATGCGTTTACTGCGCAGAGTCATCGTCAGGTCATTATGAATTCTGCTAAAGCATGGCGATTCAGCGGTGAGATGGAACAAATCGCCCAGACCTTTGAGGGTGCTGGGCTACCGGATGGTTTTCACACTTCTGCCGCAGAAGTTTTTGGCAGACTGTCTGAATTTAAAGACTGGCAAACGGAGCCGACGCTGGCAGCACTTTTACACGCATTACGTTTTCCCGCGGAGACATAAAAACCAATTGGTTCTTATTCGAGTTAGGAGGTGGCCATTTTTGCGGGACTTTTAATTGAAAATGAGAATTGTTTTCATTAAGAACGTGAGGCTCGATCTAATAATTCTACAAATAGAAATTTGCATTAAGCAGAGAAATGACGGGTGAATAACTGGTTCAGATAAAGAAAAGTGAGAAGCTAACAACACATATGCAGCGGGTGACGTTGCATGGCGCGTCTTTACAAGCATTTCCACCGGATGAAGAAAGTGGGTATGTGAAAGTACAATTTCCACAGGTGGATGGTTCGAAGACAGTCCTCCGTTCTTTCACAATACGATCCATCGATCAGCAACAATCTGAACTTGTTCTGGACATCGTAGATCACGGCGATCATGGGGTTGCTGCGCAATGGCTAAACCGGACGATGCCAAAGGTTATGCAATTATTCAAGTTAGCTCGGTCGAAGACAAGCAGTCTCTTAACGTCCCGCAGGGTATAGAACTTCAGTGGTTTGTTGGTGATAGGCCAGAGAACGCTTCAGGATTTATCCGTACGATTCGGCAACAACCATGGCTGGATGGTACGCCTTACCCTTGGTTTGCTGGTGAATTTGAAACGATGAGGCGTGTTCGTAAATATTTTCGAGATGATAAAAAGATTAATCGGAAACAAATGTATGTGAGCTCATATTGGAAGCATGGCGATACGGATGAAGGCATGAAGCAAGCAAAAAGGCTGGACCCGGACGCTTAGCGCGTTCTATTTGCACTCAAAAAGAGAGGCCGTAGAGTTGCCAGTCTCCCTGCTTACTTCGCTCATCAATAGCGCCTATCGACAAACCTGTGCCCGGAGCATTCTGTAGTGCCTGCTGAATGCCCCATTTAGATAGCCCCTGAACGCCTTCTATGCTTTCCATTTCAGCGAGTGAGTAAAATCCAGCATCACTGATTTCGTCTCCATCAAATGCTGGTTCTCCGGACTGATAGTTCAATCTGAAAATGACATAGAGGTTGGTTGCCGGGCCGCTTCTACCCCCTCCCAACGAATGCCGAAAAGCTAAGACATCATGCACATTAGCCACAATCTTTGATTCTTCAAGGACTTCGCGTTCAACCGCGATTGATAGCAATTCGTCATGTTCTGCGTAACCGCCGGGAATTTGCCACATGCCGGCAAAAGGGTTGTGGCCCCTTTGAACGAGTAGTGCTTTGGTGACACCGTCAATCTCTCGCGTAACCACGCCAGCACAGCCGATAGAGAAGTCCCCAAAATGAATAAAATTGCAGTCATCTGCGCTGCAAGTTTTACGTTCACGTTCTCCATCATGCTGCATTGAAATCGAGGTGCCGCACTTAGGGCAAAAATTCATGTTTGACAAAGTTTTCTCCGAGCTTGCATTGTGAACTGGCTAAATCAGTAGTGAACCACAAAACTAATCAAATTACCGCTAGATTTCGGCTCTCTCATCTTTTTTGACTGTAGGATTAGTACTGGGTTTTCAACAGCCTTTGGCTGTGTGTCTGCTAATGCACATCAAAAGTTTTTCGACCGCGTGCAATACCGTTAACAACGATTTCAACATGGTGTGCACCTTGATACAGTGCTCGAGTTGTAATCGGGCGAAATGAGACTTTCTTGTCAATTTGCAACTGCTTGCCTGACGCGACTTTAATATCTTTCACAGCAAAAACCCGACTGCTATGGCTGCCGTTGGCTTTAAGGTAGTGAATTCGTAAAGCAATTCTTAGGTTTTGGTCTGCATTGGATCTTATCAAACATTGATAATTAAGGTTGTCACCGACAGCGACATTCGTCGTTGCTGAAATATTTGAAACTCGAAAATCGGGATTGATCGGATAGCCGAGTAATGAAAGCGCGTCAGCATGATCTTGTTTGATCAATGTGCGGAGTGCATGTCGAGTCATCCATGTCATCTCTTTAGAAGGTTTTTGCTGCCACGACGTGAGGGTTTTTATCACCTGCCCTGGATCAATTTTTGATAGATCATTTAATGTGTTAGCCACTGAACGGATGACATATCGGGTTTCGTCGAGTTTGAGTAGCTCAATGATGTCAAATATTTGTGCTGGGTCTACGTTTGCACGTTCGGCCCACGGCAAAAATGGACGAATACCTTCGGAGGCAAGTCTGCGAACATGGTAGTTTTTATGGACCGCACAGTCGCGCACAAAGGCCAGTGTCTCGTCTGGAAAATGACGCAAAAAGGGTCGGATAGAATTCTCGGCAGTAAAGCGCATAGTGCTCTTTTGAAGAAACGCCAATGACTCTGTTAGGTTTTGTTTGGTGCAACCAAACCTGGCGACGTATTCACCGGGAACAGCCCATATAAATTCACCGAAGTCGTCATCTGTTTTTTTTGGGTCCAGCGGTGGTGGCAGCGCGTTTTCGAGAATGCGTAGCGCCGATTCAAATTCATCAGGTAGATGTATTGAAAGTACGCTAACGATCCAGCCGATTCTTGCTTTGAGCTCAAGCTTTGGAAAGCGGTCTAGGATTTCTTTCTCAAATTGTTTTTTTTTGAATCCTGACAGCACGGCAGACAGCGAGGTTGAAAATTTAGCAACCGTTTGAGCATTGAAGAGCTGATCTTTCAAAGAGAAGCTTGTCTCAGCTTTTATTGCCATTGAGTAATGTTTGCCATATTGTCCAACAACTAGAGGTCTAGAAGCTTCATCGCATTGAGCCCCATCCATTTTTCGCGCACGCTATCTCGTAGTGGTAGTTCATCGTACTCCGCAACTACGGCAGCGGGTTGCATGCCTAGCGTTATCCATGAGCTCGCGAATAGCATACGATCCTGTAGCAGTGTATTACCGAACTGTAACATCATCTCCCAGCCGCTTCCCGGTTTTGGAATGTTCCTTCTTCGATGTGCAGCGAGGTCAATATACATGTTTTTATGTCGTCTTGCGGCACCAACAAGCTCAGGTACCCATGGCCAGCCACCAAGACCCGCAATGACAGTCAAGTCTGGAAAGTCCATGCAGACCCTATCTAGGTAGAGTGGTCTGCCAAGGTCCATCGGACGATCGGCAGCGTAACTCATCGTGCAATAAACACGCGCAGGGATATTAAGCTCTACGCATTTTTGGTATAGCGGATAATAGCCAGGATCATTTGCATAGAGCTTCTCGCGAAAGCAGGAAATCTCGAGGCCCCGAAGACCTTGCTCCTTTACAAGTTTTTCTAGCTTCTTAACGCCAGCTTCGCCCTCGCTGGCATTGATGCGAGCCCACGGGATAAATCGTTCCGGGTATTGTGATGCCAATTGAAGTGTGTGTCCCGCAGAAGCGTGTTTACCCGTTCCGATACAAGCGATATCAATGCAGAATCAAACGACCGTTCGGCGATGAGCCTACGTAGTGTCATAGGCTTCATGTGGGCATGCCTATCGTCAAATTCTTCCCGGTTCATACCAGCTTCTAAGGCCCATTGAGCGCCAAAGATGTTGAGGTAATCAGCCATTCCAGGGTCATCTTCAGCTAGCTTTTCAAACTCAGCCTGGCGAACTTCTCTTGTTGGAATGTCACATTCAATGTCTACAATCATGTGGTACCAATTCCTTTATATATTGTCTCGTTAGTAATCAGGGTCTGAATGTCTGCTTCAGTCATCGTCAGCAGCTCCATTAAGGTTTCTTTTGAATGCTCGCCCAATCTGGGTGGTGGCCCTGCGGGACGTGATTTACCCGATGCGAAAGTAAAAGGTGTATTGATCACAGAGATGGTGTTGCCGTTATTTAAGTTCAGGTCAACCACGAGTTGTCGGTCTTTTGTTGAATCTGAATTGATCACCTCGGCGGGTGAGCGTACTTCTCCATAAGGTATATCGTGTGCATTGAAAAGTGTAACAACCTCCATCACCGTTTTATCAGCGGCCCAGCCGCTGACGATGTCTATGTAGTGCACCATATTTTCGCGGCGCAATTCGGGTGTGCTAAACAGTTCTTCGTCTATGAGTTCTGGCAGTCCAATTGCTCGTACTGTTTTTTCGAAGTTTAGCCCGATCGACGCTGATAGAAATCCATCTTTTAGCTTGAGCGGTGGTCGAAAGATTGGGCTGGGTCCTTCGAGTTCGCCATCGCTAAACAAATACAGTTGTAAGGTTGAGTCGTTTGCGGAGATCATGCAATCAAGCATGGATATATCGATGAACTCACCTTTGCCTGTCTTTTGTCTGCGGAACAGCGCTGCAAGAATAGCAATAGAGGCCTGTTGCGAAGTGTAAGTGTCAGCTAAAGATGCGGGAAACCCTGGTGGGACGCCAGTTTCATTGCCAAACATTTGTGAAGCTGCGTGATCTAGCCCGCTCAGGGCTTGGATAATGTCAGTGTACGCAGGCTTTCCTGCATCGGATCCGTGTTGTCCGAAACCAGATATTGAGCAGTAAACGATAGATGGATTCGAGGCCTTGATGTCCTCATACCCTGCACCTATTGATGCGACCAGCCCGGCTCTAAAATTCTCGATAAACACGTCGCATTCGGCCGCGAGGCGATGTAGCAGTTGTATTCCTTAGTCTTTCTTTAGATCAATTCAAATACTTTTTTTACCGACGTTAAATTGTGTGAAGAGTGATGAGAAATCATGTTTCTTTGGTACCGCCGATCGAAAAGCATCTCCTTTAGGCGATTCTACTTTGATGACTTCAGCGCCGAGATCGGCAAGGATTCGGGTGCAGTATGGGCCAGCGATTACCCGACTAAGGTCAAGAATACGGACGCCATTTAGCATGTCTATGGCAACATCTCCTATGTGAGAGCGAGGGTAGCGGTCGTTTATAGCATCCTTCGATCCATCTAGTGTCTATGATTTTGTTGCATTAACTAGCCTCAACAAATTTTCTCCCTGACAGTCCCCCGCTGTCCGCTTGGCTCGTAATGTAACCCACTCTGGATATATATTTTTCCAGCGTGGGTTAAGCAAACTAGTTCTTATCCTAAAACTTAACATCTCCATGGTTACTTCCCGACAACCTATTGATTTTCAAACCAGCAGATCTGAAAAGTCCGGGGAATTTACGTTTGAAGCAGTATTTACGGACGGGAACTAACTAGTTCTTAGTCGAAACCTAACATCTCCATGGTTACTTCCCGACAACCTGTTGACTTTCAAACTAGCAGATCTGAAAAGTCTGGGAAATTTACGTTTGAAGCCGTATTTACGTACGGGAACTAACTAGTGCACAGTAAGATGAAGTACTTCTATGCCATCGTAATGCTCGATCTCCTTCTGAATCGGTTTGGGTACTTCATTAACCGGTACGCGTTGAAACCCTTCTTGAGTGGAATGGAAGCCCGCAGCATTAGCATTCGTTTGATAAAATGCGCCGTAGAGATGATGTGCGTGCCATCTTTTAGTGGAGTCAACGAAAATGCTTCTGAGAGGTTCCCAGAACTGATCATTGCTTCTCCAGAGCGTACATTCACCATATAAAATAGGCTCCTGATTTTGTGGGTCGATGCCAAGTGGACGAACAACAGTGAAACCCAGCACCCGTTTTTCATCGTCTAGTAACGCATTTCCGTAGCCTAAAAAAATCACTGACTCGATATATGAATCAGGCCGTTTACCAACGTAACCTCGTTTTAGCGACTGTTTGTACAAATACTTTATGGAGCGGATTTGCTTATTAGTAAAATCCTTTCGGTCAGATATGACCGTTGGATTCTCAACATGCTGGCTGTTCATGAAACTCTCCTTTCAATCGAATCGAGCATGTTGTTGTAGGCTTCGGCAGACTGCATCATATTATTAATCACAGCGAACCTAGATGACGGTTCGAAGTTGTTGATAACTTCGAGATCGCGTTTTACATGCCCTACATCAGAGTCACTGTGACCTTTCAAAAAAGTGTTGCAATTTTTTGTGCTGAGGTTTTCTACCCGAGATGCCACTTTGGAACCTCGC
Source organism: Candidatus Azotimanducaceae bacterium (assembly GCA_047629195.1). GTDB lineage: Bacteria > Pseudomonadota > Gammaproteobacteria > Pseudomonadales > Azotimanducaceae > UBA4582. The sequence continues at coordinate 15,366 of JBLHWY010000095.1, read as the reverse complement.
AACACGGCTAATTGCTCAAGCACGATGGTATAACCATAAACCGCTTCAACTGATTTTCTGACTGAGAACTGCGGTTCCCAAAGCATGCGAGTTGAGGGTAACTCTTCCATACTTTTCAGATCGAAGCCAAGTGCTTCTATATCGTTGCTAAGCCACTGATCGTGACCTTTTTCCTCATCTGTGTGTACGGTACGTGAGTTGTGCAGTTCCGGATGGGTTCGAATATCTGTCCGGCTAACCAGCCAAGAGAGTAGAGAAACCGTTTGAGATGCATAGTGGTAAACCTGAGCTAACCAGTTTGCGTAGGCCTCAGCATTTTCGAACGGGAACCGATCAACACGCTCAACCATGCTAGAGATTGCAATGCCGTTTGCTTCTAAAAAATCCATTTAAAATTCCTTTGATTATCCGCTTTGTTTCGTCATGAAACAGATTTATTAAAGACAGTGATCCAGTCGTGGACGGATGTTTCTTTAATATTGGTGGTCACAGGCGAGGTATAGCCAAACAGACCCGCTTGCTAAATAGTGAGGTGAGAGGCATTAACCTCTCAATGCTGAGGCTTAAACTTCGGACTACTTTTCCGGTCCGGTTACAAGCAATTTGGTGGCAGCATAGATTCAGGTGTACAAATACTGATGACGAGCAAAGATTTGATTAGCGACGCAGGGTTATACTAGGCAGTATTATTGATCTCTAATTCTTCATCCTAAAACGATACAAGGTTCCATTATGGAAATTCAACGAAGAACCCTACTCAAAGGTGGGCTCGCTGCCGCAGTGCAATTTCTTGTTGGCTGTCAGGTCACTGCAAAATCTATGACAGCCTTAATCGGATTTCGACCCGTGCCGTTTGGAAAGGGCATTGGACCTATGCCAGTGATCTCTTCAGATTACGAATATCAAGTATTGGTGCCCTGGGGAACATCTCTGCAGCCAGACGGTCCTAAATTTATACATCCTATGACTGAAGCAGCGCAAGCGGTGCAGGTAGGTATCGGTCACGATGGCATGGCTTACTTTCCGATCTCCGATGATGGCAAACGAGGGTTATTGGCGCTTAATCATGAGTATGGGCGTAACAGACACGTGTTGGGGAAACCGCTTCCAGACAATCTGTCAGATGTAAGGACATCTCAATACGCACACGGCGTCAGTATCGTTGAAATTGCGGATGTTGATGGTCGCTGGCAGCGGGTTGAAAGCCAATACGCGAGACGTATTCATGGTAACGATGAAACGACCTTCAGTGGCCCAGCTGCAAATAGTCCTGATCTCAAGAACAAGGCGGGTAACCAGTATCGTGGAACCTTCTCCAATTGTTCGAATGGACGAACACCTTGGAACACGTATCTGACATGTGAGGAAAACTTCAATCTCTATTTTGCTGCCTCTGCTGATTTCGAACCTACTGACGCACAAGCGCGATACGGGCTTAACAAAACGGGTGCTAGATATGGTTGGCACATGTTTGACGAGCGATTCGATTTGTCGAAACCGGAGTATCAAAATGAAGCCAACCGTTTTGGCTGGGTGATGGAGGTAGATCCATTCGATCCTGATCAGATACCGGTTAAACGTACCGCATTGGGTCGCCTCAAGCATGAAGGTGCGGGTCACGGAGTGAGTCGTGGCGGTCGTGTTGTCGTTTATATGGGCGACGATCAAGCCTTCGAGCATATCTACAAATTTGTCTCGGCCGACAATTGGCAGGAGATGCAGGCGCGTGGTGTGAGTCCGTTGGATGAAGGCGTGTTGTATGTGGCGCGTTTTGATAAAGGTGGTACTGGCGAATGGATGCCGTTGACGATAGACGACCCAAAGTTGAAAAAATCGTTTAAAGACCAGGCCGACATCTTGATCAATACACGTTTGGCGGCGACGGTGCTGGGTGCAACTGATATGGATCGACCCGAATGGACCACCGTCGCACCAAATGGCGAGGTCTATTGCTCTTTAACGAATAATGTCCAGCGCAAAGTGGCGAACGCAGCCAACCCACAAGCGCCAAATAAAAATGGTCATATCATTCGTTGGCAAGACAGCGATGATTTTCTTGGTATTTCATTTACATGGGACATATTTTTAATAGCCGACGATCACTTTGCCGGAGAAAACTCTTTTGGCAGTGCAGATGGGCTATGGGCAGACCCCGATGGCCGCTTGTTCATGATGACCGATGGCAATCAGCGCGAAGAGCATTGTAACCAGTTGTTGGTGGCGGATACGAAAACTGGAGAGGTTCGGCGGTTGTTAACGGGAGTGTCTGGTTGTGAGATCACAGGTATTACGAGCACGCCAGATAGACGCACGTTATTTGCAAACATTCAACATCCCGGAAACGGTGATCCTAGACTCACTAACTTTCCGGCTAAGTTTGATCAGAAGACAATCCCACGAGATTGCACACTAGCTATTCGTCGGCGAGATGGTGGGATTGTCGGTTCGTAGTTTGCTAACTACCTGTCCATTTTGGGGCCCGCTTCTCCGCGAACGCTCTAGGACCTTCTTTTGCATCTTCTGAAGCAAATACTTTCTTTTGTAGTGGTAACTGCATCTTCCACAGTGTTTCTTCGTCTATCCCCTGCGCGGCAGCACGGACTAATGTTTTTGAGGCGGCAACAGCTAAAGGTGCATTTTCAGCAATTCGCTCGGCTAAGCCAATAGCGGCTTCTAGGGCGCCGCCCTTTTCGGTAAGCTCACTTAGCATGCCGCATTCCAGCGCTACCTCGGCAGTGATGGGTTCACCCGTCAGAGCCATCTCCATGGCTTTTGCGTAGCCGACTCTTGATGGCAAGCGAAATACGCCTCCTGCCGCAGCAAAGAGCCCAACTTTGACTTCACGAATGCCAATTTTTGCACCTTTTGATGCAACGAGTAGATCGCAAGTGAGTGCTATTTCACACCCGCCAGCAATCGCAAAGCCTTCGATTGCAGCTATTAGTGGTTTGCTGCAACCTGAACGGATAAAGGTTGTTAGAGGGCCGATATCTTCGCCGCGAGAAAATGCCTTTAGATCCATGCCTGAACAGAATCCGCGTCCTTTTCCTGTGATGACACCCGCTGTGAGCGAATCGTCAGCGTCAAGTTCTTTCACTGCGTTGAGTAGTCCATGCGATAGTGCGCCGTTAATTGCATTCATCGCTTCTGGGCGGTTTAGCGTAATCACCATTACTCTTCCACGTCGCTCGACTAATACTGCTTCTTCGGTTGAATCCGTCATCTAGTTCTCCACATTTTAAGGATTAATAACAGGGTAATGATGCCACAAAATTATGATAAAGCCATTGCCGGTGGATGCTGGGTATCTTTCGGGCGATAGTGCTTCAGACAATTCTATTTGCGGGTGCTCAAGGCTCGCATGAGAGAAGACCACACGGCGCGAATATTTTTATCGAATTTGAGTAGAAGTTCGAGCCCAAGGGTTGAGCTTATAGTACCTGACTTAGAGCCGTTGCCAGCATGACCATCAGCGGCGGGGATGCCGTCGAAGAACTCTACCTGCCCAGTTTCTAGGCAATACTCCGCACCAATTATGAGGAGATTGTCTTGTTCGCACGGGTGCTTGAGTATTTGCGATCCATGTCTTAGCGAGTTTGCAGATATTCGAGCATTAGATCGAACGGCTTGTTTGATAAGCTGGTCTTGCTCTAGGTCAAGGTCAATTAAGCCCTCAACAGCTGGACGTATTCTATCGACAATAGATCTCAAATTACCGAGAGACTCTGAGTGAACCTTAGCAGTCAAAGCATCGATCGTTGCAGTGACTGCGCCACAGTTAGTGTGGCCCATTACAACCACCAAGCGGACACCAAACTGTTCTGCAGCAAATTCGACGCTAGCTATTTGGGAAGAAGCGACGACATTGCCAGCAACCCTAATAACAAAAAGATCACCAAAATCCTGATCGAAGGCCATCTCTACGGGGACCCGCGAGTCTGAACAGCCGAGTATAACAGCGAAATGGGTCTGGGCTTCTAGCAGGTGGCTACGCTCCACAGCATTAAGGGACGGGTCGTATTTGAGGTGCCTTTGACATAGCGAGTGTTACCCGCTTGGAGGGTTGTTAGTGCATTTTGGGCGGTTTGCATCACTGTATCTCATTTTAAAACCAAATCGAGGAGGAAATGGTTTCCATGTTAAGTGCAAAAGAGAGCTTGTAAATTGCTGCCTTGGTTTATTGCAGCCTGGCTTTGTTGTTATCTAAGATGTTGTTATATAGAGTGTTGCTGGTTGCGCTACTCGCGATCTCCGCAAAGCTTTGTGCAACCAGCATCCTGCTTGTTTTCGTAAGATAATGTGAATTGATTGGGGGTCGAAGTGAGCTCAGGGTGAACTTGAAATTAGTTTGCTCGCTTTTCCTTTTTGTTCAGGCCATTTTATCTGATTTTTACGCTGACTGGTGTCATGACTTGTTTCTTATATAGCGATAGTGGCATTGTCTAATTTAATTCTTTTGGTCTGGGATACAGGAGCTTCTAATGCCTGCTTTATTGTTGTTCTTTTTAGCCTTGTTCGTTGTTACTCCGGCTGCGTATGCAACGCAACTCGCTCAAATTATTGACGAACTTAATCTGCGTGAACTTGAAGCGACTTTCGACGACTCGAAAATTAACGCGCTACTTGGTGATTCAGGTGCAGGTTTGGAGCAAAGCGAACGTCGGTCTGGAGCGGTTCTTGTTGCAGCGGGTATTTTGAATATTGTGGATCTTACTCAGAGTGCACAAGTTGCCAAAAAATTTGAGCAGTTCAAAAAGTCACATACAGGTAAGAGCGATCATTTGATCGGCCCTTTTGGTGCTGCGGTAACACAATCTCGCCTGGATAGAATCGGAGATCATGATGAGTTGCTAAAAGAAACCAAATTTATTGACTCACTTCACCGGCTGTTAAGCAAAGGTGTGATTACGGGCTATGATCTTCGCAAGGTGCATATCAATGCAGGTTTTGATCCTGAACTAACGTTGATCTATTCACATTCCAGTGTTTTGCACTTGAAGCAATTGAGTGCGTTACTTAGCAGTGAAAATATCGAAGGGCTTATCTATGCTGCTCCTAAGGTTTCTGCGTTCCTGTTTCGGGATGATTGGGGTGAGCCGCCTAATAATATCGCGACGCTCAAAGATGGCACTAGGGTCGTTAATGGGCGTGAATGGGTCGTCTTTTTCGAGTTTGAGAATGCTAATGCTAAACAGCAATTTCATCAGGTAGTTACCCGTTACGCCAAAAAAGATGAAGAAAATGAGCCTGGACTCATTGCGGATGCCTGGTGGCAGCCGTTTTATTATAGTGAGACAGTGATAGAGGAGTTTGAACACATTAATCTCATCTTGCTTCGCTCAGAGACGACAGAAGCGACCCTTACAGTTTTGCCAGAAAAAGTTGCATCAGTAAAGTCGGCACTCATCGCTGAGAATTGGACACCGTCTATTGAAAATGTCTGGGTAAACAAGCCCTTTTATCGGTTTCTAAAAGGCGATTACAAATAGCTTTGTCATGCACCTGAATTCGCCCTTGAAAGCGCTCCTCAGCAAACGTCGTTGTTATGGGCAACGCGAGGGGGTTTTGCATTTGTTTTGTTGGCGGCACTTTTGGTTGTATCGAATGTACAAGCGCAAGAGAAAGGCAAAGCGCCTTTTAGCATGGGTGATGGTGAGAAAAATTGAATCGACGTTGCCGGCGTCTCTCGAGAGAATTCAGTACTAACTTCCCCCGAAGTGAAAATTGATGGCAATGGTTGGCTGGTGGTGCACCCATTTGAGAATGGTGCTGCCAATGGCGATAAATATGTTGGAAAAACCTATGTCAAAGATGGTAAAAATTCGAACGTTAGCATTGAAGTGCTAAAAGGACTGACTCAAGGTGAGATGTTTATTGTCATGATGCATCGTGACGGCAACGAGAATAAAGAATTAGATTTCATATTTATAGATGAGACTAATGTAATGGATCGGGCTGTTTTTGAAGGCAGCAGAATGATATGGCATGCCATTCCAGCGCCCTGATTATCCGTTTTTTGCGGATCAAGACGTCGTTGAAACTTTTGGTGTCTGGTCAAAAATACGTGTCGAATTGCAGATAGCAGCGATCGATGTCAGATAGTGCAATTTGTCAATCAAACTGCCTCAAAGCAGTGAATCTTTCAGACGGCCGTTAGCTATGAGTCCGGCAATGATAAACCCATTGATAGCGTTCACGTCCATGCCGGCAGTGGCGTTACAGTTGCTGGTAAAGGCTTCTGCTTGGGTTGCCCCTAACGTGATTGTTGCTAAGTGATTTTTCATACGCCTTTAATGAGATGTTAGTAGGGTATGCGGTTATCATGCTGGAAGAAGTAAGAGATTGATTAATATGTGTTTTATCGATTCTCATCCGCGGCACCGGTGAGCATTGCCTGGGCGCATAAGCGCTGCTTATTGTGATGTTCTGGTTTTCCAGAATGTCCAACGAACTGAGTTAAGGTCATCAAGAATGATGTAAAGACAAGGGATCAATATCAGGGTAATGACGGTGGCAAACAAAATACCGAACCCAAGAGATACCGCCATGGGTATCACCATCTGAGCGCTAAAGCTCGTTTCTAGTAAAATGGGCAACAAACCGAAGAAGGTTGTAAGGGACGTCAGCATAATAGCTCTAAAACGCTCGGTGCCAGCCTTTATCGCTGCGTCCATAATATCCATTCCTTCTTCGACGGATTTATTAACGAAATCCACCATAATGATACTATCATTCACGACAACACCTGCCAGCGCGATAATGCCGCAGAAGGAGAGGGCGCTGAAACTAATACCAACCACAATGTGTCCAATCATTGCGCCGATCATGCCAAAGGGAATGACGCCCATGATAATAATTGGCTGCAGATAAGATTTTAACGGTATCGCCATTAGCGCATAGATACCAAAGAGCGCGAGTAACCCCGTGTAGAACATCCGAGTCTGCAGTTCGGCCTGTTCCTGACTTGCGCCACCGAGTTCCAATTTAACGCCTGGAAACTGAAGCTCAAGCTGTTTGCTGAAATCACCCGTTGTAATGTCTTTCACAACAATTCCTGGTTCGATGATGGTTTGTTCAACATTCGCTGAGACGTGGACCGATCGCTTACCCCAGGTGCGTGCAATGAAGCTAGGGCTCATACGTTCTTCCATGTCTGCAACGGAGTCAAAAGGGACCTCGTCACCGGACGCTGTTCGAATGTACATCGAGTCGAGATTGCCCCGGGATTCTCTGTCAGATTTCGGATAGCGCACCATGACTTTTATTTCTTCTCGGCCGCGTTGGATACGTTGTGCTTCAACGCCATAGAAAGCTGCGCGAACCTGATCCGCCAGATCTCGTAGAGACAGCCCTAATGCTTCTGCTGAGGGTTTGATCTGAAGGTTTATTTCAGGAATGGTACCTTTGTTAGAGTTTTCGATATCATAAACGCCAACGTAACCTTTGAGGGTTTGTTCTAGTGCCTCAGCTGCGCTCTTTAGATCCAACTCATTTTGTCCAACTAGCTTAAATTCAATGTCGCTGCCATTGCCGTGACTTTTCTCTGAGCCAGATATTTCAAGTTTCTTAGTGCCCGCGATCTCACCAATTCTTGCCCGCCATTCAGTGGCGATTTTTTCCGGGTTCTTTTTCAATTCTCCATCTTTCTTCATCTCGACCATGACAGTCCCCGTCTTATTCGATGTGAAGGCGGCAAAATTGATAAGAAACTTTTCATTTTCCGGCAATGACTCGTCGTACTCAGTCAGAGAATCTGCAACTTCTTTTATAACGCGAGTGGTGAGTTCCGTTGATGCGCCATCTACCATTTCGAGTTGCGCACGCATGTAGTCAGAGTTCATGTTTGGGAAAAATACTGTCCGTACATAGGGGCCCATAACGAAACCCAGTGCCAGTACCAGCATGGCAACAAATATTGCGACAGTAATGTAGCGTTGGCTAATTGCTTTCACAAGTAGTGGTTGGTAACGCTGATAGATGAAGACCTTCAGGCCTGTGGCGAATCGAGACTGGAACCTATTCCAGGCTGTCGGGACTCGATTGGGGTCGATGACAAGCGGAGCCATACTGGCCAAATGAGCAGGTAGAATGAGTTTTGATTCTATAATTGAAAATAGCAAACATAGAATGACCACAACGGCTATTGCTTCTGGCAATGCACCGAAGGTGCCGGGCACTAGCAAGAGTGGAATAAATGTCATGATGGTTGTCAGGACGCCGAAGGTCGCGGGCGTCGCAACCCGTTTTGCGCCGATGATGACATTGTCTATGCCGGGGCCAAGCTTCTCGGTGGTACTCTGTACACTTTCGCCAATAATGATTGCATCGTCCACGACGATGCCTAACACAAGGATAAAGCCAAATAGGCTGATGAGGTTTATAGATCCACCAACTAATGGTAACAGGGCAAAGGCGCCCAAGAACGCGATCGGCATGCCTAGCATGACCCAAAAAGCGAGTTGAAGTCTGAGGAATACGCCTAAGACAATGAGTACCAGTAGCACTCCAGTCAGCATGTTGAACACCATCATGTTCATAGTACCGCTAAGATAGGCGGTACTATCTGCCCAAGCCTCAAGATAAATGCCGTCGGGTAGCCTAGCTTTGCGTTTTTCAACGTATTGCTTAACTTCTCGCGAAATGTCGATTTGGTTCTGATCGGATACTGCGTAGACTGTGATGCCAATGCTCGGTTTGCCGTTGAACAAGGAGTGGAATTCTTGTTCTACAAAACCGTCAGATATACTCGCGATGTCTCCTAGTGTGAGCCTCGTACCATCACTTTCTGAGACCAATACGATTCGCTCGAAATCGTTTTTATTGTATGCCAGTCCCTCTGTACGTAGCAGTATGTCCCCTGATTCACTTTGAATGGTTCCAGCTGGCAGGTCTAACGATGAGCGCTGAACTGCGCGCGCCACTTCTGCGAGTGTTAATCCGTACTGTCGTAGTTTTTCTTCTTTTAGTTCAATCGCGATCTCGTAGGCTCTGGCACCTCGCATTTCAGCTTTGGTGATCGACGGCAGGCTTAGTATGTCTTCTCTTACCTGTTCGGTGAACACTTTCATAGAACGCTCATCCAGATCTCCGTAAACCTGTACATTTATCGCCCCAACCTGAGGCTGAGCGCGATAAATGATGGGCTTTTCTATCGAGCCAGGAAAGCTGGAAATACGGTCTACTGCCGCTTTGACCTCATCCATCACGACTTGGATATCAGCGTCGGACTCAATGTCGAGTCGCATAGAGCCCATGCCCTTGCTTGAGAAAGTACGCATGAGGTCTATGCCTTCGATATCGCGAATGGCTTCCTCTAGGCGTGTGATGACGCCAGATTCGACTTCGCCGGGTGAGGCGCCTGGAAACGGAATGTCGATGGTGATTCTGTCGGCTTCAAGATCAGGGGTTATCTGTGTGCGGATAGTGAGTGCTGATATTATCCCTGTCAGAATGATGACGACCATGAGCAGGTTGGCTGCGACATGATTTCGAGCGAACCAGGCGATAATGCCAGTGCGAGTATCAATCATTTTGTTGTGCTCCCAGTCGAACCTTAGTACCTGGCAGAGGGTCGTTTAATGCAGACAGGCAGATTAGGTCGCCATCTTTAATGCCGCTTCTCACATAGATGTGTGATTCATCACTACGAAGCAAATTCACTTTGCTCAGCTTCAGGAGATTATCTTTAGCTACGGTCCAGATTCTGTCATCGCCTTGCAGCACTTTGCGAGGTAGTTTTATGATGTCGTCAACACGTCGGCCCTTGATTTCAGCCTGTACGAAAGTACCTATGCGTAGTGGTGCTGACCAACGATTGCTGAGTTGATTGTAGGGGTCTTTGATTTGTGCGACTAAGTACAGGACCCGACTTTTCTCATCGAAGACGCCTTCGGTACGAACAATGTGGCCTGTCCAAGTATTCTGAATGCCGCCTATTTCAGCAGTTAGTGAGACCTGCGGCCCTGAAGACGCACGCTTCTCGATTGAGGCATGATCAAGAGGGTTGAGATCCAGGTAAGGGAGTTCTTTGTCTGGTAGCGGTAAGCGTATTTCGGCAATGTCTGTTGCAAAAGAGACCGCCAACTCGGTGCCTGCGGCAACATATTGGCCAATGTCTGCCCGTTTTTCACGCACTAGACCATCGTAAGGAGCGCGTATCATGGTTCTATCAAGATCGCCTTGGCGCTTTGCGAGATCGGCTTTGGCGAACTCAAGGTTGGCAAAAGCCTCTGCTAGTTGTGGTTTTCGTAAGGCAAGATCGGATGCGGCTTTACTACTGGAAAAGTTGGGTTTAGCCTTCTGCCAATCTGATTCGGCATAGTCTGCCAATCCTGTTTCCCTGGTGACTAAGGTTTGCGCAGAGGCAACACTTGCCTCTGCGCGTTTGACATCAGCACGATAATTACGATCGTCTATCTGGACTAAGATGTCGCCTTTCTTAAAAAACCCACCTGCAACGAATGCTGGCGAGACTTTGATAATTAGGCCTGACACTTCAGACACTAGGACCGTTTGGGTGCGGGGGCCAACACTGCCCTGCGCTCTAATTGTGATTTGAACCTGTTCAGAGTTTGCCTCCATGACATCCACAAGCATAGAAGGTGGGTCAGGTTGAACAATTTCTGGGTCGATTTGTTGTGCCGACATCCAGGCTGCGATGGCGATGCTAGTCAAGATAATGAATGCCGGTATTAGGATCTTATTAATCATCTGTAGCCTATGGTTGCCGCGTGGTAATCGCTTAGCTTTACATCAAATTGGAAGAAGCAGATGTTAACACCCCTGAAAAGTAATTCGTAATGCAAAAAACCCTGAGGCGGTAACCTATCTTTAGCGTGAGCTTTTGCTTTTGGTCGGGCGTTTCGGCATCAAGTTTTGTTAAAGACGGGGGGTAAACTATGCCTGCTCGCGTTGATGGTCTTGATGCTATCAAAAGGCAAACATGAATGGTGGTTTGACAATAATGATGTACATTCTACTGTGCGCAAGGTCCATTTATTGGACTTCGTGATAGCCAGTTTATGCTGAGGTTCACAATGGACATCACACCAACCGGTGGTGAGCGTATGCAATTGGTCAAGACGGCTTTATACACAGTTAGAGAAGATAAAATTGCTCAAGAAGAATTTATCCTTCGGCTTAGATTGAGTCAATGTGCTATCTTTGGCTCAAGTTTTTGAGTTCGTACGCTCACCGTTCGTGTGAATTTTAGTGTCCGGGTGAGAGTTTTGAGCACAGCGGAACAGTAGGATTTGGTGCCGTCACAAAACTGATCGAGTCTGTTATAGTTGCTTGAATTATATGCACGTTGAGTGATAAATTTTTGGATGACATTAGGCATGAAGTAGCTGCTGTGCCAGTGGCACCTGAAGAACTTGTAAGGCGAGTTCGGGCTGGGGACAAATCAGCCGAAACCGCTATTTACAACCAGTATCGGGCTGGACTGCTGATCATGTTAGAACAACGAACAAGGGACCGAGCGCGTGCCGAAGATCTGGTCCACGATACGATGATTATCGTTATTAACCGTTTACGTACTGACGGCATTGAGCAACCTGAATTGTTAAAACGATTTGTTCAGCAAACTGCAAAGTTTACTTTTATCGGCTGGGTACGAAAAGCTGTAAATCAAACGGAGTTGCGAGAATCCGTTGATGATGTTCCTGAGGAAGATTTACCCGAACAGCTAGACCATATCGAACAAGAGCGGACCCGAGAAGCTGTTCGTTTGATGATTGCTCAGATGAAAGTCCCGCGAGATAGAGAGATTCTGTATCGCTACTATGTTCGCGATCAGGGTAAACCGTTGGTCTGTGATGCGCTCGATTTATCAAGCGCCCATTTCGATCGTGTTATCAATCGAGCAAGAAACCGGTTTCGGAAGCTGATTGGTCAGGAGTTTGGATAGGATGGATGAAGCCAAGATGTTGGATCAGGTTGATGATTATTTGTCAGGTCGACTCGCGGGTGATGAGCTCGATGTTTTTGAAGAAGCACTGCTAGACAACACAGTTTTGCAGCGAGAAGTTGCTGTTGGCCGAGACATGCGTCGCGGACTTGGCGAGGCTACTGATCAGCTTTTGGAAATGCGCGTGCCCTTGCTTCACAAGTTGCACCAGATAATTAGATCAACCCTGTGGGCGTATTCATCGACGGCGGTTGCTGTAGTTGCCGTCGTGTGGTTCGCCGGCATACTGCAAGCACCCACTGGCAGCTTGATAATTGATGAGATCGTATATGTAGAGCAGGTGCGATCTAGCTCAAATCAGCAGGTGCACATGATAGCAAAGAAAAATACATTACTGTCAATTGATGCCGCCGCTTTCGCAGAAGATTCGTTTACACTCATTATTACGCAGAACGGGAGCGAGCATACAAAACTTGGACCACTTCTTGCCAATGCGGAAATGGTGCTAAATATTTCTGCTCCTCCACTCTTGCCGGGAAGATATCGGCTAAGTCTTTTTAATGACAACATAACGTCATATTATGATTTGATCGTCGGGGTGTCAGAGTAGTTCTAACGTCGTGACTCTCGCATAACGCTGTCTCGAATTCCTTTTTTCCACATCACTTTGTCTCGTGTGGTGGGCTTCATAAGGACAGGCTTCATAAGGACAAAGGCTCTAATTGAATTGCTTTGACAGGCTAGCGCTTTGGTTTATCTGAAGCGATTCATGATTTAGATGAGTCGACGTAAGAGCAAACCCAGCCCAGTACCGTGGATTCCTATATCTAACAGATTTTCTTATTTGGTTTCGAGTATTTTGAAGCGCAAGCGAAACATTGCCTGTCAGACTTAACTGTTTATAGAAAGTCTCCATGAACAAGGTTGTAGCCTGATCGGAAATCGGCCACAGAGTCCCTAGAACTGCCCCAGCACCGCTTTTTATGAAACCGCGAGACAGACTTCGCAGACCTGAACCGCGATAATGCTTTCCCAACATTGTGTCGCAACCACTGATCACAACCAGTGAAGATGTATATCGATGAGCCATTACCTGGTTCAGCGTAGCAACTCTGGGTTGCTGGCCATTTGAAGCAACAAGAAAGCCGACTAGCTCTGGATTTTCGGGATTGTATAAGCCGTGGGTAGCGATATGGAGAATGGTCGCTTGTCGCACTTGTGGAGATGATAGAAACTCGAGAGTAGCAGCTTCACCAACACCCTGAATAACATTATCAACAGCAAACGACCTGCTGATCAACTCTATCTCGCGGCGTACGCCTGGTATCGGAAGCAGCCTTCTCCCCTCCATCATTTGAGTTTCCGGTGCAGCCGTTTCCGGATTTTCAGAATCTGCGGCAAATACGGCGATATTTTTGAAGGTTTGTGTTTCTGCTGCGTTAACTGTAGAAAAGTAGTCACTGAAGTTATGCGTTCGGATAACTGGAGACTTGGAAGCTAATGGTTCATAGGTCTGATTAGCGGAAATGTTGATTGCAGAGAAAGGGATGTGGTGTAACGTATGGTCGGGTATTACGACTATTTTTCGATAATCATTCTCAACAGCTTCTGGAGGCAGTAACTCGTGCCAATCATTTTTTTTGCTAGCAGCTCCCGCTGTTCTCCCAATTTGATCCAGCAATTCAATTGAAAGCAGCATTAGCTTGGTTTGATTTGATGAGATCGACATAACGAAGGCATATTCTTGCCCAACAAAATAACGAAGGAGTAATTCATCTTTTTGTACATTCTGTTGCATTTGTAGCAAGGGAATGAAGCGATGCTTCGACTTCGACTCAATGAACGCGGGTCGCTGGGATAGAAAGGTCTCTCTGAATCGTTCGAGTCGGTAGGCTCGCTCAATGTTCTTTGTGTCAGGGTTCAGAGTAGCAATTGCTTTAGCGGCCAGCCATTGTTCCGTCACCTCGGCTACCTTGTTTGTTACCTCTGGCTGTTTGCTATACACGTCTACAGAATAACTAGTTTCCAGTGCCTGATAGATTGCAGGGTGCAAAGTCATCTCGTCAAGTTTCGAGCGTTTGTGAATTAGTGTCTCTACATAGGCAATCGTCAACTCGTAACGCGCCGCATTCCAAGCCATTGGGTGGGTAACCCGGCCATCATATTTCAGCAGGATTGATCGAGCTAAATTGAAGAACCCCGTCTCGCAGCCGATGTCGGGTTGAGTCTCACACATGCGAATGAGCTGACTGAAAAACTCAACTTTTTGTATGGCGTACTGCAATGAGGGGTTGTCAAAGCTTGAGGGTTTGATGAGATCAGAAGAATCAGCGACGCCAGAAAATCGTAGAATTTTCGCTAGCTCAAGCGCATTCAGTATTGCGTTAGGTTGATTATTGGATGCCAAATTTACTTCGAGCAGAATCAACTGGGCAACAATAAGTTGAGGTTCTTCTGCGCGCTGATCATTCAAGACTCTGGTGGCTACTTCGAGCGCGCCAAGTCTGTCGCCTGCTGCAAGCTTGTTCTTGGCATATTCAACGACAGCGGTCAGTTCGAAAAAATCAGTATTTTGGCCAAGGATTTTAAGTGCACATAGAAAGTAGTCGTTGGCAAGTTCTGGTTTAAGTTCCTCACGGTATGCCACGCCTATTTGTGTCAGGATCGTCGCTGCGATTCTCTCATTTTGAACCCCAAGGCAAACACCGTCCTCATTTTTATACTTTGCCAGTATCTGTTCAAAATAGCGTCGGCTGGTTTCAAACTCACCCATCTTGCGAAAAATAAATCCTTTGTTGAAAAGGAATATCTCAGTTTGTAGCTCTGACTGTTTTGAATCATCATTTAAGGCCGTAGAGAGGAGTTGCTGTGCCTCGCCAAATTTTCCAAGGCGTACCAGCGTGGTAGAATGATTTTTTTGAAAATGCAGTCGGAGATCTGGTTCATTTTCGGTCAATGCAAGCGCCTTACGAATAACTAAATCAGCTTCAGAATGTTTGTCTTGCTGGTTCAGGTAGACCCAAAGTTTGCCGAGAGTAATCGCCTTCAACCAGTTGCTGGCGACAGCGTCAACCTGCTGGCTGAGTGTCTGTGCTAATTGGTTCGCAATTTCAAAAAAGGTCGTTGACGTATGCCCGATAAGACTTGTCTGACAGTCCTTGAACCATCGTGAGCTGATGTGAACTGGCGAAGCCGTGTTTTTATCGATATTAACGATAGATTCTAAAGCCAGCGCGCGCGCGTGTAACACACCTTCTTGGTCATCTAATGCATCAGCCTGGAGGAGGAGCTGGCATTGCAGGTTTAATTCTTGGCTCCAGTCAGCCGGTGTCAGGTTGGCGAGTCGAGAAGCTTCATGCAGGCGCTGTGATTGGATTAACCGATGTCCTAGAGTTAGCTTGATATAGTTCCGGATATAGCTAGCGGTTTTGGCATCCTGAATAAGCGCCACCGCTTCG
>JBLHWY010000094.1:0-24938 GCA_047629195.1 Candidatus Azotimanducaceae bacterium | reverse complement strand
TGGGACCTCTCTATGAAATTTTCAGTGAGCACTCGCTCTCTTGCCAAGTGGAATGGAATGGCTCCAAGAGACGTTTTGCGACCCGGAAAAGAACTCCTGGTTTTTGGTGTACGCGAAGATGCAGGCGCTCTGGCATTGGCCAGCACTCCAAGCCGCAAGGAAGTTATTAGAAAAGTTAACTACCGAGTCCGAAAAGGGGAATCGCTCGCCCTAATCGCAAACAAGTTCAACCTTTCGGTGGGTAGCATTAAGCAGTGGAATTCAAAACTGGGTCTTAAGAAGTATATACAACCAGGCGACAGGGTAACGTTGTACGTTGATGTAACTCAAACAGAATAAAGGCTGAGTTCGGTTCTATAAGCTACCTCGTTCTTAGTTGGAAACTGAACATCTCCATCGTGACTTCCCTAAAGCCTGTTGGCGTTCTAAAACGATAGATCTGAAAAGCCTTAGTTGATTTACTTCAAACCTATATTTGCAAACGGACAATAACTACAAAACAATCATCAGGGCACCAATAAGCCGGGCACCCTCAGACTCAGAACCTTTAGTTAACCCGGTCTACATTACCATCAGTCGCTAGCGTTTCACGAAACTCAAAGTAGTCGTGTGTACCCTGTTGGACCGCAAGGACCCGTGAAAGACTCGTTAGTTCGGTAGAAACCATGCTACTTTCAGAACTATTTGTTACATTGGTGACACTGAGCACAACCGCATCTCCGTCCAACAACATGGAACTTCCAATCGACTTGGTACCTTCTGCTGGTCTGGGCAAAGAAAATGCTTCAGAAACAATTTCACGATCAAGGCCAAGCTGATTACGAACAGCTTTACCAACGACCTCCCACTCAAGGCCAAATTTATCCGCGACAAATCGAGTAATCGAACCTGTTTCTAACAATTCGACTATCTCTTTACTCTGATCTATCGCCAATTGCGTAGATTTCTCGCTAACTAGCAGATTTCTAATATCAACTATCACTTCTACTAAAGGCTGCGCTTCTTGCGGTTGGTATTCCTCTACTCTGATAACAACATGATGATTTGGGTCTATCGCGATCAATTCACTATTCAAACGATCTAACAATACATCGGAGGTGAATGCAGCATTCAATACATTGGAATTTACCGCGATACCTTCTGTTGTATCTCTATTTACTTTACCAGTGCGCTGAATAATTAGGCCTAATTCCTCAGCAGGCTCAATTAGATCAGGGCTCTCATAAGCCATTTCACTCAACCGCGCTGAACGAGTGACGAAGATCTCCTCAGCCTCGGCTTCGCGATAAGATTTCTCTAGCTGTTCTCTGACCTCTGCAAAAGATGGAGTAGTCGCTTCTTCTAGACCCAACAATTTGATCAAGTGGTAACCAAATTCAGTGAGTACAGGTTCAGATGACTGATTTAACGCCAGATCGTAGGCTGCCTCTTCAAATTCGGTGACAAATGTGCCGGCAGCATTAAAACCTAGATCACCACCTTCTTCCGCCGATCCTGAATCCTGCGAATACTGTTTAGCTAAGTCAGCAAAATCAGCTCCACTTTTTAGCTTGCCATAAACCTCCTGAATATTTTCAAGGGCTTCTTCTTGCGAAACCTCGTCGTTTATTTCCACTAGGATATGGGCGACCTGTCGCCGCTCGTCTGCTGCATAGATTTCTTTTGTATCTTCATAGAAGACCAACAAAGCATCTTCAGAAACTTCAACCTCATCCAACAAGTCACTTCGCTTCAATTCAACGTAACTAAGATCGACACTCTCTTCGGTCATAAATAGATTGGTATTAGCGTTGTAGTAAAGCTCAACCTCTGAGTCACTAACGTCGATCTGGTCAATAAGTTTGTCGGTATCTATTCTAAGGTAGGCGATGTCTCTGGTCTGTTGCGCCAGGCTGCTCGAGTTCAACACTTCATCTTCCGTGTAGAAAGCCGTTGCACTGATCGCTGCACTTAGTTGCTGAAAAGTCTTATCGCGACGCATTTCCTGCCGATAAAGAAGTGGAGAAAACCCTGCACCTCCAATAACCAGCTGAAATTGCCCTGGGTCAAAAATACCGTCTAACTGAAAAGCCGGTGTTGCACGAATTTCATCGTCTAGCGCAGCATCACTAAAGCCAAGTCCAAGCTCATCTGCAGCATCAATCAAGAGCGCTCGATTAATCAGGTCGCGAAGTACATTCTTACGTAGGTCATCTTCATCAATGTCGTCGACAGAAACTCCCTGAGCCCGCATAATTCGTCGATTACGTTCGACTGCTTGCTCCATCTCCTGCTGACTAATATCAGTGCCGTTAACAGTTGCCACTTTGGGAACGGGCGCAAGGAAAGTTGTGATGGACCCCATGCCAAACAGGGCGAACACCACAATGATCAAACCAACAATTATTTTCGCGATCAGACCCTGGGAATTATCACGCATACTCTGGATGGACATCAACTACCTCAATTTTTGTGTTTTTAATTACACAATTTTATTTTATCTACGCACAAAAAATGGCGCATCTAAGATGCGCCATTTTCTGAAAGGATATCTAACAGTTACCTTTTTTAACTTCTGCCATATTGCCATCTCAGTAGCTAACTAACTCGATGATTGACAACCAGACCAAATCGCAAAGAATTTAGCAACTAAAGTACTTTACGATTTACTCAATATTATCAGCCTGCAAATCGCCAAACTGCAGAGATTCGGATTTAGCACAATATTCCATTCGAAGCTTTTTAGTTAACAGCATCCTTTAGTGCTTTCCCTGCTTTAAAAGCAGGGACCTTTGCGGCAGCTATCTGGATCTCTGCACCGGTTTGAGGATTTCGACCCGTTCGTGCGGCCCTATCTCTAACCGTAAATGTGCCAAATCCAACCAGCACTACAGAATCTCCCTCTTTCAACGCTCCAGTCACTGAATCAATCATTGAGTCAAGAGCACGCCCCGCAGCTGCCTTAGTAATATCGGCAGACGCCGCGATGTTTTCTATTAATTCTTGTTTGTTCACACTCCACCTCTTGTTGTTGAAAGACTAGGTTTATGTCGCTTAACCCCATAAATTTTGAAAGTGAATACTGCGAGTTCGAAAAGATAAATCAGTGATCTCCTCTAGCATCGAGATCATAAGTCAATCAACGAATTTAATAGCTTTATCTGAATCCGACTTCTAACAAATTTCAGTTCAGCGAAACGAAAATAGGCGCTTTAAACAAAGCAGCAATCACGGGACAACTTATACCAACTCGGCAAAATAACTGTCAAGACAAAGTTCCTAATGTGCACTAATTCTGCCGTCTTGGTCGGAATCCTTCCTATTTTCTTGCTTTTCAACTTCTTCTTCGGATAGGGGCTCAGGCATTCGCTGAAGTGCATACTCTAACACCTCATCGATCCATTTAACGGGACGAATGTCAAGATCACCCTTAATGTTCTCTGGTATCTCCTTCAGATCTCTTACATTTTCATCTGGGATCAACACAGTTTTAATGCCGCCCCGATGGGCTGCTAAAAGCTTATCTTTCAGTCCGCCAATAGGCAGAACCTGCCCACGCAAGGTTATCTCGCCCGTCATTGCAACGTCAGACCTTGCGGGAATACCTGTGAGAACTGATACCAACGCCGTGCACAAACCAATTCCAGCACTAGGGCCATCCTTAGGTGTTGCCCCTTCAGGCATGTGTACATGTAGATCATACTTTTCGTGATAGTCTCTGGCGATACCAAGGACGTTCGACCGACTTCTAACAACCGTTAATGCAGCCTGGATAGATTCCTGCATCACATCGCCCAGGGAGCCTGTCTTTATAATCACACCCTTACCAGGGACAGCCATAGCCTCTATAGTGAGCAGTTCACCTCCTACACTCGTGACTGCAAGACCCGTCACTTGGCCAATCTGATCATTTTCCTCAGCCTTACCGTAATTGAACTTACGTACCCCGCTGTACTCTTCGAGGTCATCTGGCGTAATGATGAGTGAATCGGCAATCTCGCCTTTCGCTGATAACGCCTTTTTCTTAACAACTTTTCGGCAGATTTTCGCAACTTCCCGCTCTAGACCTCGAACACCGGCCTCTCGGCTGTAGTAACGGATAAGGTCACGAATCGAGTCCTCACCAATTTCAATTTCGCCATCTTTCAGACCATTATTTTTAATCTGCTTGGGCACAAGATAACGCGATGCGATGTTCATCTTCTCGTCTTCCGTGTAACCCGGAATTCGAATAATTTCCATTCGATCAAGCAACGGTGCTGGGATATTCATGGAATTCGATGTGCAAATAAACATGACTTCTGAAAGATCGTAATCAACTTCCATATAGTGGTCGTTGAAAGAGTTGTTCTGCTCTGGATCAAGCACCTCCAGCAGCGCTGATGCAGGGTCGCCGCGGTTATCCTGACCCATCTTGTCTATCTCATCCAGCAGGAACAAGGGATTCTTCACGCCTGATTTAGCAAGCTTCTGAATTATTTTGCCAGGCATAGAACCAATGTAAGTTCGACGATGACCACGTATTTCAGCTTCATCACGCACCCCACCTAACGCCATCCGCACAAACTTTCTATTTGTCGCCCTCGCAATCGATTCACCTAGAGATGTTTTTCCAACACCGGGAGGACCCACAAGACACAAAACAGGTCCCTTTATCTTCTTCACCCGTCGTTGAACTGCGAGGTACTCAAGAATACGGTCTTTAACTTCTTCCAAACCAAAATGATCTGCTTCTAAGACACCTTCAGCTTCAAGGATGTCAGTTCTAACCCTTGAACGTTTCTTCCACGGCGTATTGAGCATCCATTCGAGATAACTTCTGACGACAGCCGCTTCCGCTGACATAGGCGACATCATTTTCAGTTTGTTAAGCTCTTGTACCGTCTTGTCTTTAGCCTCTTTCGGCATACCAGAATCATCCAAACGTTTCTGGATATCTTCTATCTCATTGGGAACATCGTCGAGTTCACCGAGTTCTTTCTGGATAGCTTTCATCTGTTCGTTTAAATAGTACTCACGCTGACTTTTCTCCATCTGCTTTTTGACACGCCCGCGAATTCGCTTCTCGACGTTAAACAGATCAATCTCACTCTCAAGGAGCTTCATCATGTGTTCGATACGCTCGCCCAAGTCAGACATTTCCAGTATCTGTTGTTTTTCATCAAGCTTGAGGCTCATCTGGGCCGCTATGGTGTCCACCAGACGGCTAGGGTCATCCACACTGGAAAGTGAAGTCATGACCTCAGGTGGCACCTTCTTGCTCAGTTGAACGTATTGATCAAAGGCTGACATCAGGGATCGAACCAAGGCCTCAGATTCAGCAGGACTCAACAGTTCTTCCTCAACGGTCTTAACTTCACTGACGAAAAATTCTCCCTCGTCTGCGATAGACAAGACTTCTGCCCTAGACCCACCTTCGACGAGTATTTTGACCGTTTTGTCAGGCAGTCTTATCAGCTGGAGAATAGTTGCGACGGTACCAAAGTCAAAAAGATCATCTGGTCCAGGCGCTTCGTTTTCCGGGTCCCGCTTAGCGACAAGCAGCACTTTCTTGTCTTTGTCGTTTTTCTGAGCATGGTCGAGCGCCCGAATAGACTTCTCAGTACCGATAAACAGAGGCTGAACACCGTGGGGATAAACCACCATATCTCTTAAGGTTACAATCGGTATGTTTTTTAATACGGGCATATAATCTCCTGGCACCCTCGATTTCCATAGTCATGAGGAAATCTGATCACGTAAATATCTCATTTTCAGTTAACAAGATGAGACTTTCTATTTACCTAAAAACCCAGACGGCAGTTTTACTTGCTGTCTGCCTGATCGGAATTAGATCACCGATCAATCGTACTCAACGTCAACAGAGAGCTTTTCTAAACTTCTGTTGTTCTCTACAAATTCTAGCCATCTTAATGGAACTCGTCGTTGTTAATCACTATTTTCTAGTGACTTTATCTGAATTACTGTCGGAATGACGGTGGCAACCATAATTATTCGCAAGGCTGTTCTAAACAGACCAGTTATGATCTCACTCAACGCAAAAAGGGGCATAAATGCCCCTTTTATCTCGCTATCACTGTAAGCCTTCTTTATTCAGAAGAAGCTTTCTTCTTTTTATCCTGATTCTCGTAGATCAGAATGGGATCAGATACACCATTAATGACATTTTCATCAATAACTACCTTGCTCACACTACTATCCGAAGGGATTTCGTACATTATCTCCAGCAGTACCGCTTCCAGAATTGATCTCAAGCCTCGAGCACCGGTCTTACGTTCCATCGCTTTATTTGCAATTGCAACGACAGCGTCTTCCCGGAAATCAATCTCAACATCTTCCATTTCAAACAATTTGGTGTACTGCTTTGTGTAAGCATTCTTTGGTTCTTTCAGAATTCTCACCAATGCATCGGCATCCAACTCATCCAATGTTGCGATGACAGGAAGTCGACCAACAAATTCTGGAATTAGTCCGTACCGTACTAAATCCTCAGGTTCAACAGAGCGCAGCGTATCACCGAGGTTTTTCTTACTACTCTCAGTCGTTACAGCCGCACCAAAGCCAATACCACTCTTAGCCGAGCGATCAAGAATCACTTTATCAAGACCAGAGAACGCACCGCCGCAAATAAACAAAATATTTGAAGTATCTACCTGCAGAAACTCTTGCTGTGGATGTTTTCGCCCACCCTGAGGTGGCACTGAAGCAACAGTGCCCTCAATCAACTTCAGCAAAGCTTGCTGAACGCCCTCACCGGAAACGTCTCGGGTAATCGATGGGTTATCAGACTTACGTGAGATCTTGTCTATTTCATCTATGTACACTATGCCGACCTGCGCCTTGTCGACATCATAATCACATTTCTGCAACAACTTCTGGATGATGTTTTCTACGTCTTCACCGACGTAACCAGCTTCGGTCAACGTCGTCGCATCTGCGATGGTAAAGGGAACGTCGAGCAATCGGGCCAGCGTTTCAGCCAATAGTGTTTTACCAACACCTGTCGGTCCTATTAGCAGAATATTACTTTTTTGCAGCTCAACATCATCTTTCTTGCCGCTGTAGTTGAGTCGCTTGTAATGGTTATAAACAGCAACGGACAGTACTTTCTTTGCCCAGTTTTGCCCAATAACGTATTCATCAAGGATCTCTTTTATTTCCTGAGGCGTAGGCAGACTCTTTGCCTCTCCCTCGTCAGTGGTTTCTTGCAGTTCTTCACGAATAATGTCGTTGCAAAGCTCCACACATTCATCACAAACATATACAGACGGTCCTGCAATTAGTTTGCGGACTTCATGCTGACTTTTACCACAGAAGTTACAATGAAGAAGCTTTCCATCTCCATTCTCTCCATCGTGTTCGTCGGACATTACATCACCTCACTATCAATTTTGTTCAGCATACCTGACAACACCTATTCAATTGAAGGTCTTGGGTATGAAAAATATTATATAAAAAAATAACCGATTTAGAATACAGATGCCAAGCTAAGTCGGTTATACCGATGCAAGCTCAGTCCGTGGTTCTTGTACACGATCGACCAAGCCATAATCTGCGGCTTCGTTTGCCGTCATAAAGTTATCTCGCTCGGTGTCAGCAGCGATCTGCTCAACTGTCTTACCTGTATGAGTTGCAAGGATTTGATTCAGGCGATCTCTAAGAAAAAGTATTTCCTTGGCTTGTATTTCGATGTCGGAAGCCTGCCCCTGAGAGCCACCACTCGGCTGGTGTATCATCACCCGAGAATTTGGTAGGCAGTAGCGTTTACCCTTGGCACCGCCAGCAAGCAGAAAGGCACCCATACTGGCTGCCTGGCCAATACACATGGTACTGACGTCACAATTGATGAACTGCATAGTGTCGTAAATTGCCAGTCCAGCAGTAACGGAACCACCTGGAGAATTTATGTAAAGCTGAATGTCTTTATCAGCATTCTCGGACTCTGCAAACAACATCTGCGCAACAACAATATTAGCAATATTGTCATCAATAGGGCCGACGATGAAAATGATGCGCTCTTTCAACAGCCGAGAGTAAATGTCGTATGATCGCTCTCCCCTTGCCGTCTGTTCAACCACCATTGGCACATAACCGAGACCCTGAGTTTCCGGGCGAGTAGGATCGTAAATATTGCTCATTTAAACCTCATGCATACTAGGAGAAATCTACCTTCAGGACTCATTTCTATGTCCTGATCTTCACTGAATAGGTCTAACAAGGTAACAAATTGTAAAGCGCTATTACCTTTAAGACCATCAGATTGAATAGCAGATCAAAAATTAATGGATCTGAACAGCTAATATTGCGACATTTTCACTAAAGTTCAATGCCTGAGAGAGACTTATTTACCTCAATCTTCTTTTTTTACTTCTTCAGCGTCTTGTGAAGCTGCTTCTATCGCATCTTCTTCCGATGATTCGATTTCTGATGCTTCAACTTCTGGCGCTTGAACAGGCTTGATAGCTTCATCATAGCCCATTGACTCAGACGTGACTTTAGCTTCTGCTACGATTGTGTCAATAACCTGCTCTTCAAGCACAAGGTTCTGTACCTGATTTAGTTGTTCTTCATTGCTGTAATAGTAGTTCATAACCTGCTCTGGATCTTCGTAAGAGCTAGCCATTTCCGTGATTTTGTCCTTAACCATCTCTGGATTAACAACCAGAGACTTCTGTTCAACAATTGCATTGACCAACAAACCGAGCACAACGCGTTTGGATGCCTGATCCTGAAACATTTCTGCAGGGAGAATCGAGGGATCAATCTGCTGCTGGCCGCCAAACTGTTGAATAGCTTCGTGCCGCATTCGATCTATTTCCGAGCTAATTAGTGCTTGCGGCACTAACACTTCATTCGAATCAGCCAGCCCATCCAACACCTGATTTTTAATCTTGGTTGCGATAGCCGCTTTTAGTTCTTTCTTCATGTTCGCTGTAACTTCGGTTTTAAAGGCCTCTAAGCCCCCTTCGGTCACCCCAAACTGCTCAAACAATGTCTCGTCTAGCTCAGGTAATTTTGCCTCAAGCACAGAATTGACTTTCACTTTAAAAACTGCTGATTTTCCGGCCAATTCACTGGACTGATACTCCTCCGGGAACGTAACATTTAGTTCCGTATCTTCGCCCGCTTTTGCACCAACCAAACCTTCCTCGAACCCAGGTATCATACCGCCGCTACCAATCACAATATCCGAGCCTTCTGCTTTACCACCATCAAAAGCCTCGCCATCGACAAAACCTTCAAAATCGATATTAAGCTTATCTTCGGTCTGGGCAGCACGCTCAACGGCGCTGAATTCTTTACGTTGCTCCCGCAATGTCTCGATCATTTTTTCGACATCGGCATCAGTCACTATTGCTTCTGGCCGTGTGACTTCGATAGTAGAAAAATCGGCTAGCGTAATTTCTGGAAAAACTTCAAACACAGCGGTAAATTCGAGGTCTTGACCAGTCTCGAGTTTGATATCTTCGATCTGAGGAGAGCCTGCGGGTGAGACAGCTTCTTGTATGATGGCTTCTCGGTAAGAAGACTCCATCAAAGAGGTACTGACTTCTTGGCGAATGCCAGGTCCAAATCGACGTTTAACTTCCTTCATAGGCACCTTGCCCGGTCTGAAACCCTTAAGACTCACCTGACCTGCGGTTTGCTTGAGCTTGGCCTCTACCTGGCTTTCAAACTCGTCCGAGGGCACCGTGATGTGCATTCGTCGCTCTAAGCCAGAAGTCGTTTCAAGGGATACTTGCATTTCTAATACCTGTTTTTATCGTCGAACTAATTAGTCGCACTAATTACTCGAACTAAATAGATGGTGCGAAAGGAGAGACTCGAACTCTCACATCTTACGATACTGGAACCTAAATCCAGCGCGTCTACCAATTCCGCCACTCTCGCATGTACGTAACGTTGGCTCCACTGAGGGAACCGAAGGGCGCGGATTATAGAGACAAAATGTTGCCAAGACAATGCTCTAACAACCCGCATGGAAAATATTCTGCTATATCGGGGGCCCAGACCTTGCAACACACCCTCTGTAAACAACAGTTGCCTTCGCTGTAGCCCGCTTGCCTTATGGTTTTGACAGCAAACTGTTGGCTCAGACTGCGTTGTTTGCTAGCCTAAGTTATATTAACAAATAAACCTTACAAACCAAATTCTGGGATCAGGAGACCGCATTTTGAAAATAATAGTTGGAGTCAGACAAAAATCTTCGAATTGGAGCCGTACTCATTTCAAAACTCTTCTCGCTATGCTGACGCCCGTGTTACTGGGTATCGGCCCCTGCGGACCAATACCCGGCGGCCCCCTAGAGGGTAAAGTGAACCAAACCGCCATTAAAGATTTCAGGTTTGTTGATAATGTTAACAACTGCCTCTTGGAAGTTGAACCGTCAGACCCACATTCGGTTACTGTAAATTGCTGGTCAGTTGGAAAACAACTTTATATTGGTTGCAAAGACTGTGATGGTAAAACTTGGTCAACTATACTCAACCAAACACCCTTCGCCAGAATCAAAATCGGAGAGGCACTTTACCGCGTCAAAGCGTATCGTTTGACCGATGTCGGCGCTATCGCGAGGGCATGGAATATTAGATGGTCAAAATATGAAGCGAACCCAGATCCAGAGCCAGTACCCAAGGGTTACTGGCTTTACCATCTCGGCTCAAAGCCCACTGCCTAGACGAAAGCCTAGACGAAAACACAGCTCAACAAAACCCTCGCACTTTACCAAACAACGATGGACTCTGCCCCAAACGAGGAGAATATACACTTACGCTGCCTAAAGGTGCCCGGACGTGATGACAAATACTAAAAGATTCGACCATTGGATTAGAACGCAATTCGTAGAACTCAACTCAACACTCGAAACGCTTTATTGGGCGCAGGATGATCGTGCAAATGTTGAGGGAATCGGGGCAGCCGAGAAAAAACTACTTGAACATGAAGGAAAAGTACTCATTCACGCGCTGGTCGACGAGGGCAATACTGATGAGGGGTTTGACGACGCTTTCAACCTACTTGGTAATGTCGGTCTCTACATGGCTGCTTGCAGACGACATGAAATCACCGAGCCATCAATAGAGACCACTTCTCCACTCAAAGAAGCATCAACTTTAGCGATGCACATTGGCGCATCAATTGGGGTCACGCCAAGATTTGCCACGGCACATCTCACAACTAACAACCGGGCGATCGATGGACACTCCAAACGCTTTACAAATCTAGACGATGAGAAATTGTTTGTGGACTACAACACTAAAGGCATCTTTGCCTACAAGCGCGCCGCGGATGCATTGTTGAAGATTCAGCCGCTGGGTATATCTCACACAATTAGCGCCGACTTGTTGCGGGTTGCGTCACAAGCATTGAAAGATGTACTGGACTCAAATCAAGCATTATTTACCGAACTCAGCGTAGATCGATTTTTTTACTGCGTTCGGCCCTACTACAAACCTTACCGTGTCGGCTCACAGGTTTATCGTGGCGCCAATGCTGGGGATTTTGCAGGCATCAATGTCATTGATATCCTGCTGGGTCTCTGTTTCCCCAACGAGCAATCCTACTCACAGATGCTCGTGGACAAATTTCTGTACATGATGCCTGAAGATCAGGACATGCTGAGGCATTGCATGCGCCTACCCAACTATATGGATGAATTTCTGGCAGCCACAGATCAGCGGAATGAGCAATGGTTTCAAACTAACCTGCACCTGTTTCTATCGGTGTGCAAACTCCATGGCGAAACAGCTACCCAGCACCATAACCAACTGGTAAATACCTATATCTCAGAACCTTCCTCAACTCTGCCACAGCGGCATCTAGACAAATTAACGGCGAGCGGCCCACCAATTGAAGTCCTGATAAATTCACTGGAAAAATTGCGAGATCGCCGAACCGCTGCTAATCGACCTGATCTGAGAACGAGATATAGCGATATCGAGAGACTGAAGGCTGCGCTGCCGCCGGAGCTACAGGTATGAGTCCCAGAGAAGATTTCATGTTGGCGCGCGGTATCTATTTGCTAAACCATTCTGTTGGACCGCCACTTAAAACCACTGAATCACACTTCAAGCAGGCATTCCTCACACCTTGGCAAGATTCAAATACAGAACCGTGGCCTACTTGGCTGGATTCAGTAGAGCACTTCACCCATGCCTTATCTCAATTATTTAATGGTCAGAGTGAGGACTTTTGCCCTCAGGTAAATCTGTCCGGTGCATTAACAAAACTTGTGATGTCATTGCCTAGGCTACAGCGCGACTCGACTGTGATTTTGATGAGCGAAAACGACTTTCCTAGTATGCGATACGCGCTGGAACGCGCGATCATGCCCTCAAGTGAAATCAGATTTATTCCTAGTGAACTCGATACCACTAACGCCAATGTCTGGGAAGCTCATATCACGTCGGACGTCGATCTGGTGTTTGCTAGCCATGCTTACTCAAATACAGGCGCAATAGCACCGTTGGCATCGATCATTGAGCTCGCAAAGGCTCAGGGCGCGCTAACATTGGTGGATGCAGCACAATCGGCCGGCATTGTCCCCATAAACCTATCCGCCCTAAACCCGGACTTTCTCATAGGCTCCAGCGTTAAGTGGCTGTGCGGCGGACCAGGCGCAGCCTACTTATGGGTCCATCCAGATCTAGTCGATGATTGCCGGCCCCGAGATGTGGGCTGGTTTTCCCATGAGGATCCATTCGAATTTGACATCCACTCATTTCGCGAACGACCCAAAGCGCTCAAATTTTGGGGCGGAACCCCTTCAGTTGCACCTTTTGTTATCGCCGCCAACTCAATCGATTATTTTGCCTCACACGGATCAAACAAACTGCGAGAGCACAATCAAAGATTGATTGATAAAATTGTAGCAGCATTTGAAGTGGACCTTATCTCACCACTGGACACTGAAAAACGAAGTGGAACCGCGGTTCTTCATTTTCAAGGACGTCAACAGCAAGCGATCGAATCCCTGAAGCGAGCAAATATCAGTGTTGATTCACGCACACAAGGTATCAGAATCTCACCCCACATCTACAATTCAGAAGAGGATATTGAGCAGCTAATCAACTGCATAAAATCGGAACTTATATCGTAAAATGCTTACAGGACAAGCACTTAAAAAAATCAAAGCTACGATAAGTCTCATTTTTTAGATTATTGATCTATCAACTTAGCCTTTAATTTTTCGTATTCTCTATCAGAAATCGCATTGGAATCGAGCAGTTTTTTCAATTTTTCTAACTGGTTTACAAGACCGCTTTCATCAGGCAGGGGTAGCCCAGATGCCATCGCTGGTATCCGCTCGGCAGCGAGGCGGCTCTCAAACTTCGGCTCCTTATCGATCAGCCCAAACAACAGCCCCAACTTTCTGACAACAAATTTGGCACCCGCCCAGATCCTTGGCAACAGCCAAATAGCGAGCAATATAAATACGATTAGTAGCCCAATAAATATGACGGGATGAGTCACCGCGGTCCAGAGACCACCAATAACAGCGACGTCCTCTGCGATAGACAACCCCCAGTTTGAAAAAGGCTCCGGAGAGGTATTTACAGCTAGACGCGTCCCAGCCTTGGTGGCATGACTTACTGTAGCGAGGCTACCACCCATAATTGCCGCGGCAATTTCAAGCGCAGGCGTGACGTCTCCCACGGCACCCGCCGCTAACATTGCGCCTGCCGGTATCCTGATAAATGTATGTAATGCATCCCAGGTAGAATCGACACCAGGTATCTTGTCAGCAAAAAACTCTGTCGCGTACATTAGTCCGGCAGCACCAATCACTAATGGGTTGCTGAGTACATCAAGATCAGGGGGTAGATCAATATTCCCAGTGGCGCCACCAAGGCCAAGCACCAATAAGGCAGCATACAAATTCACGCCACTGGCCCACGAGACCCCCATCGTGAGAGACAAGACTCCCAGTAACGCCTGATATTCATCCATGAGTTTTTATCCTCAATTATTTCACTATGTTTTTATCGAACAGTATATTAAAAATATTCGACCGTGTTTAGGCATAGCACATGATTGCGATTTGTTGATGGGATCGAAATATATCGCGACAGTAGAAAATAAAGTCAAAGGTGCATTGCTCTGCCTGAAAGGCGAGCGACGAATCACCCTGCCCTCACAATTATCATCTCGCGTTCACTTAGGCGATAACCTTCTCTTGGCGCAAGCTTGCTATCCGGTCTGAGCTATAACCCAGTTTCTCTGCCAAGACCTGATCAGTGTGCTCTCCGAGACCTGGGGACTCACTAGACGTTGAGACATCAACGCTGGCGAATGTATAGGGCGCATTTTGAATTTTAAACATGCCGTATTCGTCGTGCTGCTGCGTGAAAACATTACGCGAAGCAATTTGTGGATGATCGAACAAGTCTTCAGCAGCGTTATAAACACTACAGGGAACCCCGAATTTACTCAGAATTGCCTCACATTCCACAGACGTTAACTTGAGAGACCAGGCTTCGATATCAGCGACAAACTCAGCCATGTGTTTGAATCGCTGACTACTAGAGTATCGTTCGTCCTCCAACATATCCAACCTTTCGATAGCATGACACAATCCGTGCATATTTTTACCCGAGAGGATGCAAACCATTAAATAACCATCTTCTGTCTGCACCGGATGAAAGCCACCGGCTTTAGGTGGATTTTCCATTTGGGCACTCTGGATCTGCGCTGGAATCAAAGACATCATCGACTCCAGCATCGTGACGTCAATGTACTCTCCCTGTCCAGATTGTTGACGACCTAACAGCGCGGTTTGAATGGCACCGTATGCGTACGATCCTGTCAGCATATCCGCGATCATAATGCCCCAAATAGAAGGCGCAGTTTCCTCGTCACCCTGCGATCTCATATGGGCAATATCAAAGCCACCCGCAGCATGAGCGATGGGTGCGTAGGCTGCACGTTGCGCGAAAGGCCCGGTCTGACCGAAGCCAGAAATAGAGCAGTACACAAGATCAGGTTTAATGGCGGAAAGAGACGCGTAATCGAGCCCAAACTGCTTCATAACACCAGGTCTGAAATTCTCAACGACCACATCGGCATCCTTCGCCAATTCTTTCGCCATGGCCTGCCCTGCTTCAGATTTCAAATCAATGGCAATACTTCGTTTGCCAGCATTGAAGTGAGAGAAGGTCCGACTTGTTCCTTTAGGGCCACGAATGACATCACCGAGACCAGGTGTTTCTATTTTGATAACGTCGGCTCCGCAATCGGACAACAGGCGGGTGCAAATAGGACCCGCATAAACAGCGGAAAAATCAAGTATCTTCAGGTGTGCCAGAGGTTTGGTTTGACTCATTTCTTTAACGTCTCACTTTTATAGATGGAATACTTCAGTACTATCAATAAGACTACACCAGATGGATCTACTGAAACCACTCTCCCATAATTTCCTTTCGTCGCCAACTGGGCTAGACCACGCAAACAGATTGCTCTACTCTCGATGCTATCAATAAACGTTACCTTAGAAATTCAAAATCTTGGAGACGAACATGTACGATCTAATTATCCGAAATGGCACCATTATCGATGGCACTGGTAATCCTCGTCACGTCTTTGATGTAGCTATCAAAGACGGCAAGATAGCAAAACTCGGTTCAGCTTCAGAGCCGACGATCAACGCAACTGCAACGGAAGAAATTGACGCAAAAGGCAAACTTGTAACACCCGGTTGGGTCGACATTCACACCCACTATGACGGCCAGGCAACCTGGGACCCAATACTTGCGCCTTCAAGTTGGCATGGTGTCACCACGGTTGTGATGGGTAATTGTGGGGTTGGCTTTGCGCCAGTAAAACCCAAAGACAGAAACTTCCTGATTGAATTAATGGAAGGCGTTGAAGACATACCGGGCGCAGCACTATCAGAAGGTATCGATTGGCAGTGGGAAAGTTTCCCAGAATATCTTGACGCACTTGAAGCAATGCCCCGGACGATTGATGTCGCAGCCCAGGTACCCCATGGTGCTATCAGGGCTTACGTAATGGGCGAACGTTGCAATACAGACTATGCGCCTACTGAGTCAGAAGTGAACGAGATGGCAGCCTTAGTGCACGAAGGTGTTGCAGCAGGCGCACTCGGTTTCTCAAGCTCAAAAACATTGCTACACAAAGATATACACGGCGAATATATGCCAGGTACATTTTCAGGTAACGAGGAAATGTTGGCGCTGGGACTTGGTATGAAATCCCTGAACAATGCAGTTTTTGAATTGGTTTCAGACCATTTAGGTGACGACAAAGAATGGCAATGGGTTACCGAATTTCAAAAGCAGACCGGTCTCACAGTGACACTCATCGCCACAACTGCCCCGGCATATGAGAATGGCAAGATGTACAAACTTGCTGAACAAGCAAGAAAAGAAGGCAGAGAAATCAGACCTCAGGCGGCAGGTCGTCCGACCGGTGTTTTACATGGTTTGCAATCTAGCTTTCACGCATTTGTAGGTCATCCAACTTGGCGCGCAGAACTGGCTAAACTTGATCATGAGGCATTGGTAGAGAGACTCCTCGACCCATCAGTTAAAGCACAAATCTTGTCGGAAGAATCAATGATCACTTCGGGGCCAATGCGGGACCTTCCAGCACTGATGGGTCAAGTCTTCGTGCTTGGAGAAAAACCTAATTATGAGCCGGGACCAGAAGACAGCATTGCGGGCATCGCACAGCAACAAGGTCTTGACCCCATGGAAGCGATGTATGACCTACTCGCTGCCAACGATGGGAAAGAGCTCTTTTATCAACCATTAGGCGGCTATCAAGGGTATTCGCTTGATTGGCAAAAACGTCTGCTTGAGCACCCTAATGTGCTATTCGGTTTGAGTGATGGTGGCGCGCATTGTGGCGTCATAGCTGATGCAGGCATGCCAACCTTCATCATGACCCATTGGGGCCGGGACAGAACCAAAGGTGAAAAAATGGAGCTTGAGTTCATCGTCGAATCGTTGACGTCAAAAACCGCCGAAGCCTTCGGTATGTTCGATCGCGGTCAAATTAAAGAAGGTCTGATTGCAGATATGAACATCATTGATTTCGAAGCACTCAAACTATTCAGGCCAGAGGCGATATTTGATCTACCGGCAGGGGGCCGGCGTCTAGTCCAACGAGCAGAGGGCTACGATATGACGATCAAAGCTGGCGAAGTTATTTTTAACAAAGGCGCTCACACAGGCGCACTACCGGGCAAGCTCGTCAGGAGATCGAACGAGCAACGCAATCGGTTAGCAAGTTAACAAACACACTACTTCAGAGGTATAAAGGGAATATTATGACAGACGAATCCTTGATTTTCGAAGGTTTAAAAGTGCTCGATGTTGGCAGTTGGATAGCCGGCCCGGTTGCTGCAACAATGCTCGCAGACAGAGGGGCAGAAGTTATTAAAATCGAAGAACCTGTCAATGGCGATGGTTATCGAAAATACGCTCTACTTCCTTTCACTCCAACGGCAGATGTCAATTACACTTGGGCAATGGATGCTAGAAATAAGCGTTCAATGTCGCTTAATCTCAAGACAGAAGCAGCCATGGATATTCTGAAGCGACTGATCTCCGAATGTGACATATATCTTTCAAATCAGCCACTACCGCTGCGCCGCTTACTAAAACTAAACTACGACGATATAAAACATTTAAATCCGCGCATGATTTATGCCTCTTTAACACCTTATGGCGAAGAAGGTCCGGACAGCAGCAACGAGGCTTTCGATTTGGTTGCATACTGGAACAGATCTGGCCTCATGAATCAGATGCGCCGGGATAACATGGAACCCATTCAAGCACTCGCTGGCATGGGCGACCATCCTACGGCCGTTGCCATGTACGCAAGCATCGTCACCGCGCTACTGCAAAGGGAACGCACCGGCAAAGGATCGATGGCATACACCTCGCTGCTCGCTAACGGGCTTTGGTCTTCCTCATGTCTGAGCCAGGCTGAGTTTGCCGGCGCAGACTTCTCGACCTTAGCTGGACAACGACTAACAAGCGCACTCTATGAAACAAAAGATGCCCGCTGGCTGCAGCTAAACATGGTACGCGGGGACGATGAATTCGATCGCCTACTCATTGCTATCGAAGCGTTTGACATTCTGGCCGACGAAAAATACACATCAGTTGAATCCAGAATGGAGCACGCCGACGAGTTAACCAGCAGCCTCAGAGCAATATTTATCACCCGTACCAGCGATGATTGGCTCAAGCTATTGCGAGAAGAGGCCGCGCTACCGATTGAGCGCGTGGCGACATTCGCAGACCTGCCAAATGACCCCCACCTAAAACTAAACAATATGATCTCCCCCCCAGTAGATGATATTGGCATAGATTTTATTATCAATGATCCTGTCAACGTCGAAGGCGTCAAGAAGATTGGTGCGAAACACGCGCCCGAAAATGGTGAACACAGCCATGAAGTCCTGACAGAAATGGGCTTTTCGGACGCAGAAATTAGAGACCTAAAAGAAAAAGGAATCATTTAAAACCATTTTTCAGACCCAGTGCTCTGCGTGAAACTATGCAGAGCACTACCCCTTGTACGACCTGCCCCGATATCAAACCTACTTATGACAAACTGCAAGACTGCTTGATGAACGTAAACCATTGAAATTGTCATGATAGACTGCCTTTCCATTTTTAAGCAGCAGTCGGACAAAGATAATTCTATGCAGGCACTCGTCGTAAAAAATCGATTCCGTGGTCCACCACATTCTGGCAATGGCGGATATGTTGGCGGTTTGTTTTCAAAAATAGTAGACCCCTCAAGTAAAGGCTGCGTCGAGGTTACTCTTCGATCACCTATACCTTTAGACGTGCCACTACAGGCCAACCAGATGGATGACGGCAGCGCAACCGTTACCGATGGCGAAACGCTTATCGCACAAATGAAATCTATTGATCTGGCAATGGATGTCCCAGCACCACCTGCTTGGACCGATGTTGAAGCTGTTGCTGAAAAGTCTCTCGCCTATTCATCTGACATAAACGAACTTCTACCTGGACAACGCGGCTTTCACCCCATTTGTTTTTGCTGCGGGATTGAACACGATACTGGTTTACAGGTTTGCGTCGCATCCGTAGGAGACCAGGTCGCCGCGATCTGGAAAACCAAAGAAAGTTGGGGCCTAGCCGACGGCCTACTACCGATCGAATATCTCTGGACCGCGATGGATTGTCCTGGACAGTTTGCTTATATGGAAAAAGGCATTCGCACGGGCATGTTAGGTCGAATTACTGCCTCGGTGACAGAACAACCCAAGGCTGGCGAAGAACTGCTCGTTACCGCCTGGACAATTCTGGTTGAAGGTAAAAAACACTTCGCAGGCGCAGCGATATTCGATCGGCACGGCAAACTTTACAGCAAAGCCAAAACAGTCTGGATTGGTCGGCGAGATTAGCGAGTTCTTATCCTAAAACTAACCTATCCATTGTGGCTTGTGAGAGCCCAATGGGCTGGACGGCAGCTGCCATTGAGGCGACGTCTCTGACATTGTCAGTACTGGCCCTAAGTGTTTCATTTCACCGTAGGGCGTGTCAGTGGTGAGCTGTATTTCTGCAATCAGGTTTGGCTCAATATCCAACCCCTCGCCTTGATAGTCGACCCGGGGTTGTCGTTGAACGAACATCGCAGATTGGCATAAAGAGGCTTTCACGTGATATGACCCGCCCTCACGAGCACGCATTCCCATTGCCAGTAACGTACCGTAGGCGGCCAGGTAACCGGTAGCATAATCACAGACTGCCGCAGGTAAAAGACGAGGCCGAACACCACCTTGCTCCGCTGCCAGACCAGTCACCGTTTGAGCTAGCTGCTCCCATCCCGCGCGATCAGCAAACGGACCTTCATAACCATAACAATTCATCGAGGTATAAATTAACCCAGGACGCAGTTCGGCAAGTATTTCAGGCGATAAGCCATGCTTTGCCATAACACCTGGACGATAGCCCTGAGAAAATACATCGGTATTTTTCACTAAACCTAGCAACGTCGATTTCTGTTCAGCATTGTTTAAATCAAGAAATGTCGTGCGCTTGCCATGACTCGTGTCTATGACAAAATACTCTGTCTGGGGCAAATTCTGCGCCGTCACCATCAGCACATCAGCACCGTGCTCAGCTAAAGTTCTGGCGCATGTAGGACCTGCCAATATTCTCGTCAGATCTAACACACGCATTGACTCGAGCGGCCTCAATGCAGCACCTTCAGCAATGGGTTCTGGATCGCTATCAGCTATTTTTTCAATTTCAATCACTGGCTTAAGTGCCAGATTCGAACCCTGAGGATGTTGTAACCATTCTGTTTCGGTGCGCACCATGGCGCCACAGCCATGCTCTGCCGCAATCGCTTCTTCAAGGTCAAGTGCATCCCACTGGGCGACAGCCCGTACGACTGAGTCCAGTTCATATTTACAACCGAGGATTTTAAGCACGCGCTCACCAAGATGAGGTAGCCCCATGTGCGGCAAGAAGTAACGACCGTCTTTTGTGAGATGTGGTGTCGAAATCGCCTGCCTGCTCCGTTGTAGCGCAAAAGCTGAGTTAACCTCCTGGGAGGGTACATTTAAAAACTGAGTGCTTTTTAACGAGGCTACTGCATGTGCTACTTTTATCCCGAGGTCTTGTCGATTTCCAGTACGCAGTTGCCACAGGTCATTTACAGCGACACCAATCGCCAGATGGATATCGGCCGCAGTCTCACCCAGACTAAACCGACTTGCCAATACAGGATCATTGCCAGTACAAACTATCTTCTCTGCCCCTGCGGGAAGACCTCTAATTTGCATCAATTCTTCAAACGCCTTCATATTGTTCTCAATAAACATAAGGGACACATAAATGAAATTACACTGATAGGTTGCTCCACGTCAAAGCTGTTGTCCTTGACCTTGACTGCCGGCCTCATCTATTTTGTACTCAACTTCATCTAACTAATACAGGACGCATCTATGAAAATCGGATTGTTTGCTACTTTCATGTCTCCCATCGCAACGCCAAAACTGATCGGCGATTTTGCCAAAAACACCGAATCCATCGGCGTCGAATCACTCTGGCTAGGAGAACATGTTGTACTGTTTGATGATATGGAGTTCCCTTACCCAGGCAGCAAAGACGGTCGAATTCCAGTACCCGCTGGCGGTGGAATGTTAGATACGGTTGCAAGTATTGGTTACATGGCAAGCCAAACAAAAACACTCAGGTTTGGCACTGGCATTACGCTAGTACCGCAACGCAATCCAATTTACACGGCTAAAGAATTTTCCACGCTTGACTGGCTAACCAACGGCCGCATTGATTTCGGTGTTGGCGTTGGCTGGTGCAAGGAAGAAGTCATCGCGTGTGGTTATACTTGGGAAGATCGCGGCGCTCGCTGTGATGAGTTTTTAGAAGTCATCAAGCGGCTATGGACCGATGAAATAGCCTCATTTGAAGGTGAACATATCACATTGCCCCCTTGCAGGTTTGATCCTAAGCCAGTTCAAAATCCACACATACCGATGATTGTTGGCGGGCATAGTACAGCGGGTCTGCGCAGAGCAGCCAGAT
The DNA here is from genome assembly GCA_047629195.1 of Candidatus Azotimanducaceae bacterium. Taxonomy (GTDB): domain Bacteria; phylum Pseudomonadota; class Gammaproteobacteria; order Pseudomonadales; family Azotimanducaceae; genus UBA4582. Next base: position 3,408 of record JBLHWY010000094.1, on the reverse strand, counting down.
TTGGTGCTGGTTGGTACGGCTTTAACCTCTCCCCTAATGCGACAGCTAAGAGCCTTGCAAAACTCGATATCGAACTTGAAAAACAAAACCGAACTCGCTCAGATTTTGAGATTGTCATTACGCCCTTGCCCAACGCAACCCCAACAACTGTTTCTGAATATCAAGACCTTGGGGTTGATAGACTCGTGTTACACCTCGGTAACCAAAAGCCTGAGCGAATCGAAACGAGGCTAAAAGAAGTTGAGAAATTTATCGAAGCAACTTAGTTCCAAGGACTTGCGGAGTTGTTAGTTTCGATTCGATTCGGCAACTTAATCAGCATGGTGATCACACCAGCAATAAGAAAAGCGCAGGCCCAAATCTGAAATATCATTTGATAACCGTGATTGTCGGCAACGTAACCGGCAATCACAGTCCAGAAGGCTGCAGGCGCAAGGAAAAATGCGAGCAGGCCATTGACGCGTGAAAACTTTTGCACACCAAACAACCGCGATATTACGACCGATCGCACCGGAACCATGGCGCCAAAGGCCATACCAAATAGCCCAGATGCCAGTAATAAAGGGATATAGCTCACACTGATAATAAAAATAACTTGGGACAAGAAGTAAGACAACACCGCCAACATGACTGTCACTTTTGCATCAAAATGATCCATCATCCAACCAAAAACTACTTTGCCTAATATCGCAAAAGCACCCGCAACACCCAACGCATAAGATGCATCGTACAAGCTGTAGCCTAGATCCGACGTTAGATAACTTGGCAAATGAGTGATCATGGCACTGTAGACACCATTCATCATGCCGAAAGTTAGTACGACGCTCCAAAACTCTTTCGAGGTTACAAACTCTTTATAGACTTGAAAATTTGTCTCTTTCGCTTTTACTTCAGCCTGCTCTTCGGGTGCTTCATCACCATCTGGATATTCGCCAATCGATTCAGGACTCTGTTTCACAAGGAAAGTGGTAGCAGGCAAAATCACAAGGAAAATAGTCACGGCATAGACGCTATAAGTGTTTCGCCAACCCAGCGTCTCCGCAAAGAAAGTCGCAGCCGTTGGCATCATGATGCCAGCAACTGAGATACCCATGATCGCAAAACCAAGGGCCAAACCGCGATTTCGATTGAACCAGTTAACCATCAATTTTGTTTGAACTAGTGGGCCCAATGTGCCCCAGGCGACGCCCTGAAAGCAGATAAGTACTACAGCAAATGAGAAGTAAGAATCGACCCATTGAAGCAGTATGTATCCTGTTGCCATCCAGCAGGCACCGACCGTTGAGACCACTTTAATTGGAAATCTATCTATTAAGAATCCAATGACGGGGGCAAGGCAACTGCCGGTGAATAACGTCAGGGTAATAACAAGTGATATTTCAGTTCTACCGACATCAAATTCTTCCATCCACAGCGGGAAGAAAATCCCCCTTGAATGTAGAAAGAAACTCGACGCCAGAAAACCCATAAGGAAAGAATATGCAATCAGAATATAGCCGTAGAAGATTGGCTTTTTGTTATGAGTATCGATAACTTCTGACATAGATTGAAGAACTAATTTATAGGAAGCAGATGAGGATACCACAACAACAAAAACCGATGGCGATCAGGTTTCGCATTGCTAAAAAGCGTCTTTAAGTGCTGACATAAAGCTCGCGTTGAGGCGCTTGCTGACCTTCGCATTAGGCACAAACGATTCCGCTGCATGGTAGACGCCAGGAAAAACAGACAATTCAACGTTGACACCCGCATCATCTAATCGTCTTGCATACGCTATGTCTTCATCACAGAATAAGTCAGTCGCGCCAACGCATATATACGCTGGGGGTAACCTGGACAAGTCTTTCGCTCGCGCTGCAGCAGCATAGGGATTTGCATCAACACCGGGCGTGCCATTCAAGTACATTTCCCAGGCATTAAACGATGTTGCTTGTTTCCACACAGGGTGATTCTCTAATTTCCCTGATTCTGTTGCATGCAAATTATCCAGCATAGGGTATAACAATAATTGTAACTTCAATGGAAAGTTGGCTTTATCACGATTCATCAATACAACACCGGCAGCCATACCGGCACCAGCACTTGCACCACCAATCACAATGCGAGCGGGATCTATTCCAAGTTCAATGGCCTGCTCATTCATCCATGTTAAAGCCGCATAACAATCATTCGGTCCGGCAGGAAAAGGATGTTCAGGCGCCAGCCGATAGTCGACAGAAACGACGGTGCAATCACAAGTATCCGCAATCACTCTGGCTCTTTCATCCTGTGCGTTACCGAGTATATAACCTCCGCCATGTACCCAAAGTACAGCAGGTTGATTTTCTGCGCGTGACTTTCGATAGATATAAACTTTGAGATCACCGTCTTGCGTAGAAACGACTTGCTCTTCCTCTAACACGGAGACAACTGACGCAACGATAGGTGCTGAGGCTAGCAGCGCTCGCATCTTGACGATGTTGTCTCTATTGAGATCCAGTGCCGGGAATGCTTCTAAAGCAGGTAACAATTCTGGGTCAATTCTTTCGTAATCTAATAACACTAACTTCTCCCTGTTTTTATTCAGAGGTCGATTGGGCGCCTCAATTTAATGTTGCAACATATTCTAAAATCCAAATGTAGCATTTTCTTCGCGAGAACCACACCAACATTCCCAAGCCTGACAACCCACTTCATTCTTTAGAATATCGAGACCCGCTTTAGCCGTGTCGAATCAGACGGAATCTGATAGTCTCTAGTTTTTCGAGAGAATTCAGATGGGCAGATTAGAAAACAAAGTTGCAATAATTACCGGCGCAACCGGTGGTATCGGTCAAGCTGCTGCTGCAAAATTTGTCGCAGAAGGCGCCCGTGTCATGTTGGTCGACCTGGATCAGTCTAAACTTGATGAAGCTGTTGAGACGCTGGGTAGCAATGTGGCGAGTGCTTGTCGTGCTGACGTGACAAGCGCTGCAGACACCGAAAAATATGTCACGGCAACCGTCGAGCAGTTTGGCGGCGTCGACATCTACCTTGCCAACGCAGGTATTGAAGGACAGGTTTCACCTATCGCAGACTACGATGAAGATGTTTTTGATAAGGTTATGGCGGTCAACGTAAAGGGCGTCTGGCTGGGCATTAAGCACCTTTTCCCCATCATGGAAAAGAGAGGCGGCGGCAGCATTGTCATCACCTCGTCGACTCAGGGTGTAAGAGGTTCCCCTGGACTCTCTGCCTACAACACTAGCAAACATGCTGTCATTGGCTTAATGCGTTCCACCGCTTTAGAAGGCGCAAAGAATCAAATACGAGTAAACACTGTAAACCCATGTCCTGTCGAGACCCGAATGATGAGGAGTTTGGAAGCAGGTTTTAATCCAGAAGATAAACAGGCATCCCATGATCGCATCGCCGCGTCCATTCCATTAC
>JBLHWY010000093.1:0-25009 GCA_047629195.1 Candidatus Azotimanducaceae bacterium | reverse complement strand
TGAAAGCGCTCGCCGAGAAGGGCCTGGTCAAGATGGGCAATTTCGCACGTGCAGAGCGAAAACTCGGCTATGCCTATATCCTCACACCAGCTGGCGTTAATGAGAAGACCCGGCTGACTGCTAGGTTTTTGAGGCGTAAGCTAGACGAATACGAGGCACTGCGCGAAGAGATTACCTTGTTGCAGCGTGAGGTTAACGATACGAGTGAAGTCTGAGCCATCGGTGTTTGTGGGATAAATTTTCATCACGACATACCTGCATATCGCGTTAATGAGTTCTTCTAATGCCGTGGCGCAAGTCAGTGGCGCATTAAGTGGTGTAGCGATATATAGATCAACCAGCGCCCGTATTAACAATACTGAACCGCAGCAAACCCTTGACGCTAGTCGCATTTTAGTTGAGCCGCCGTTACAGTGTGCCGATGGTGATTCACCAAAAGTCAGCGAATGGCCAGAAAATGGTGGGTGCGAAGGATTCGCGATTCTCACAGCTACTCTAGGGTGCCAAGTCGCATCAATTTGGAGCGATGCCTCTGGTCTATTCGGGTTACGTATTGGCGCCGTCCGCGGACATCGCTCAATCGGTAAGGCTGCAAGATGAAATATCGTTGCTTGCGTACCGTGAGTAAGAACTGCGAAATGCGACAAATACTGCCAAGACCTGAGAACGCTGCCGAGTAGATAATTGGGTTCTGCTGGCAATCGATCCTGATCCCTGATCTCAAGGAAACGGAATCACTGCTACCTAAAGTGTTAGTGCACCCTACCTGTTAGAGTCCCGTGCGTTTCGTGAATACTGAAAGCGAAGTAGTTGATTTTGTTGCGACTTGCGTCATGTTGGTTTAATCTTGTTCAACAAGTGAACGCTGCAATTTTAGCGTTATTGATGCGAGATTTTTTCCGAAATCCTGCGGTAGCCTGCCTGTTTGCATCTCATGTACGCCGTTGTTGCCGAGCATCGCTCTAATTTCAGGCAAGCACCCACGTTCCCTTTATTCTATGAGAACGTCATGTCAACACCACTCGTTAACAAACAACAATGCTGGTCAACGTAGTGACGGAACGCCGAGGCTATTGATGGCAGTACTGCCGATTATGTGCGCTCACAAGGCGGATCAATGCAAACACTTTACCGCTAGCGCCATTGCCTAGGCCAGCGTGATGTTTCGCAGGCCAGCACAGAAGCGGTATATAGCTAGGTCGTCAGTAGCGCTATCAAGCCCGCGTTGTTCAGTCGTTGACCACCCAAAGGCTCATCACGTGATGGTGTCTCACATTTGAATGGTCAGCAGCAATTAGGATACATAACTGTTCTTTGGGAAATATGGTTTATACTGCCGGTCGTCTGTACTGGTGATGAGCTGCAGATAAATTTTTACGGCAAAGAAAATGAGCGACACGCTGCAGATTGATCGCTACGGCGGGATAAATACTCCCAAGCTCGGCCCGGTGGTATTTGCGGCATTAACCTTCGACGATGCCAAGGCGCTGATTCAGCACGGGTGAGTAACAGTTGATTGGCGTAGGAACAATCGTCGCCATGGGTCGTTTGCGGGCTATCAGCATTTTCATGGCAGGCGAAGTACTGGTGTCGGGGTGCTACTCGATTTCAGCACTATCTACTGTCACTCAGGCGCTATTCGTTGCAGGTGGCGTGACATCATACGGATCATCTACCAGTCTGTGATTACTGTGCGGTTGCACTTTAAAGAGGTCAGATATTTTGGGTAATTTGGTTGATCGAACAGGCGCTGTGGTTCCTTCGGAGCATCATTCTGATTATGCGGATGATGAGATCGATTTGCGGGAATTGTTTGGCGTGCTTTGGAATGGGAAGTGGTGGATTGCGGGGATTACGGCTATTGCTTCTATAATAGCAGTAGTATCTGCGCTCAGCCTACCCAATATATATCAATCGGAAGCCTTGCTGGCACCAGCAAGTAGCAGTAGTGGCGGTCTTGGTGGTCTAGCACAGCAGTATGGCGGGCTGGCAAGTCTGGCCGGAATATCGTTGCCTGGTGGCGGGGGTGACGACAAGACTGCGTTGGGTTTAGCGGTAATGAAGTCTCGCTTTTTTATTGCAGAATTTATTGAGCATCACGATTTGCTTGTACCACTGATGGCGTCAAGCGGCTGGGACCAGTCAACGGGGGGCCTGACAATAGACAATGAAATCTATGATAGCACTGCAAAAAAATGGGTTCGCGACGTTCCCCCTCCAAAGCGACTAGTACCAAGCCTCCAGGAGGCCTATCAAGAGTTTGACGAGCTATTGTCAATTACTGAGGACCCAAAGAGCGGTTTTATCAGCTTAAGTATCAAGCATTACTCACCGTTAGTGGCGCAGCAGTGGGTTGTTTGGTTAATCGAGGATATTAATAATACATTACGGGAACAAGACGTCACCGAGGCCGAGCGCTCTATCGCCTATCTTAAGCAGCAGGTTGAGACGACCTCGCTCGCAGATTTGCAGTCCATGTTTTTCGAACTGATACAGTCGCAAACTGAGACCATTATGTTGGCCAAGGTGCGCCAGGAGTATGCTTTCAAGACCATCGATCCAGCCGTGATTCCAGAAGTAAAATCCGAACCTAAAAGGGCGTTGATTTGTGTGTTAGGCACGCTATTGGGTGGTATGTTGGCAGTGTTGTGGGTGTTGGCGATGCACTATGTGAAAAAGAGAGAGGGTCTTTAATAAAATCCAAAATAATAGATTTTATTCTGGGCAACTGGATTGGCCAGTCAAACGCCTGTGGATGCAATTGATCGATGCGCTACAGCAGTGCCCGCTGGCGAGCCAAGAGTCGATGGTGACGATAATAGCGTGACGAATTGTGATCAGCGCGAGGTTTTGCGAAAAGATCGGTCCGAATGATGCTATTGGGCCAAGACCTGGAATTCATGTACAAGCACAGATTTTAGCACCTGAGCGAGAATCATATTAGAATGTGCTATCGTCTGGGTTTTTTTTCAATGACTTGTCGCGGATATGTTATAACAAAATAATGGGAAGGTCAGGCCTATTTTTCGTAAGCGATGAATCTACCCCATCTAGTCTTTACAAGCCGCTTGCCATTGCCTCTGGCGAGAGACGCCAGGGAAGTAAAGCTTCCATCGCTTCAATGCTATCGGCCGCAGGCAGTTCTTTAAATACATATTGCAGATAGCAAAGGGGTCAAGCCCGTTGGCCTTAGCAGTTTCAATAAGTCCGTAAAGGTTAGCACTGGCTTTCGCGCCGTCCATACTGGCAGAGAACAACCAGTTCTTTCGACCAATCACGAACGGGCGGATCGCATTTTCAGCCGGATTGTTATCGATCGATAATCGACCATCCTCGATGTAGATCGTGAGCTTGCGCCAGTTTCGATTGAGATACGCCAACGCCTTGCCCAACGAACCCTCGGGCCGCGTTGTATGTAAAGTCTTATCGAGTCAGGTGCGGATCGTCTTAAGTACCGGCACGGCATCTTGTTGCCGAGCGCTCATTCGTTCATCGATCGTCAAGCAAGCTATCCGGCGCTCAAGCGTGTAGAGCTTTGCGATCATCGCGATCATCGCGATCGCCCTATCGGCTTTGTTAACTTTCGATGGATTGCTCACTACTTTTTGAGCATCAACGAATTTGCGGCGAGCATGTGCCCAACACCCCAGTTGCGCAATCTGATCGCCCGCAGTCACAGCGTCATAGCCTCCATAGTCATCGGTTTGTAAATAACCCTGATAACAAAGCAATAAATCGCTGGCCACATCACCGCGTCGACTGTCCGCATAGTGGAACAATCGAATGGGTTGCGTGGGTGGCCCGTGTGCCCGCCTCGTTGAGCACTTGCACGATTGTCTCATCACAATGCATCACAGGATAATCAGGCAGTCGATCTTGGAGCAGATTGAGCAAAGGCTGTATCAAGTCACCGGCTTTGATCATCCAGCCAGCCAGTGTGTTACGCGGGATATCGAGGCCATGTCTTGCCAGGATAACTTCTTGGCGATGGAGTGGTAATGCATCTTAGTACTTTTATATCACGACATGCGCAAGTAAACCCGGACTGGCGTTACTCCGGGAAATCGGTTGAGGCGGCAATGGTGCAGTGACAACACCTGCTTCACCCTGCTTGCAGGCATACTTCTTACGAACGTGCACCAAGACCTGAACCTTCGCTGGAATAGTATCAAACTGCTCACTCGTCTCTTTACCGATCACAACATGCTCATGACCACAGGGGCAGTTGAGTTCCGCTGGCGGTACGTCATGTTCAAGTCGTATGCGAGGTGATGCTGCCGGCAGTGGCTTGCGACCAGGCCGGCGGGCCGAATCTTTGGTGATTGGTGGCACCGGCTCACTCGCCAACTCACTCGCCAACTCACTCATAGCTTCTTCAGTCACAACGGCGAATTCTGCCTCGTTGAAGAGTTCAGTTTGACTCGCTGACATCTCTGAACTGGCACCGAACTTCCTCAGCTTCTGCAGGCGAATGATCTCTTCCATCGCCTTGATCAGGCGGGCTTGGTACGCGATGATCAGGTCCTTATTTGACAGGGCCTTCTGCAAGTCTTTGATCGAGGGGTTTGGCTTTTTTACTCACGCGCTCATGGCGTGGATTAAACTATTAAGCCCTAGCTGACTGAATCAAAGTGCAGCGTTTTGTGGAGTTGATTGCTCAATAAATCGAACCCTTCAAGCAGCCAGTTCAACTCACGGCCCGAGATGCTTAAGGTGTCTTGAATTTTTGGCCAGCTGAACCGCTGTCGCTCAAGTCGCTTGTACCAGACGATAAAACCGTTGCGCTCCCAGCAAAGTATTTTGATCTTATCGCAGTCCCGATTGCAGAACACGAACAGCGCGCCACTGTTTGTCGGCAACACCATCGAATGTCCGACGATGATTGTTAATCCGTTGATAGACTTACGCACCTCAACGGAATCAGCATACAAACAGACGTCAACATCTTCACCCGGCCGCAACATCAGTGACTACTTCGCAAAGAACGGTAGACCACGAGCAACACCTCAGCGAGGCAGGCCGCGGCGACTTCCAGTCGAATATTGCCTAGTAGATTAATGCTTATTGTTGACGACGGCACCGTCGCCTTGATTGATGGCCACTTACCGGCTGCGGTCTTGCTCGATGCCTGTTTACCGCGCCAATAAGTGAAGCTAGACTAACTGAGGTTGTTATCTTCGCAGTAACCCAGCTGGGCTACATCACTCTTGGGCCAGCTATCGATTTGTTCGCGCCAGAACTGCGCCTTGCCTGCTTGCTTCATTTTAATCTACTCGAATATGGGGAGTAGTGAAGCTAACAGTTATCGTAGTCGATTTTTAGATGGGATAGATTGATCGCCTACTGTTTTTCTCCCTTAACGGGACAGTAATGAAACCGTGCATATTGCATTTCGATGAGGGTGGCATACAATGTTCATCTCATGAACGATGAGTAAAAGTTATTGTTTATCGCTGTGTAATGAATTCGCTTACTATTTGGTGTCAGAACTGGATCGTTATTTTTAAAGGCTGTGATTTTGGTGCAACGAATCATTGGCTAACAAACAATGACTATAAGCTTAGTAACTTTAGTAAGGTAATGGAATGAAAACAGCACTAATCACGGGCGTCACTGGGCAAGATGGATCTTACCTAGCTGAATTACTATTGGAAAAAGATTATGTCGTACATGGTATCAAACGACGTTCTAGCTCGTTTAATACACAAAGAGTTGACCACATATACAAAGACCCTCATGAGAAAGATAGCAAGTTTTTCATGCATTATGGTGATCTAACGGACACTAGCAATTTGGTGCGAATCATTCAAGAGACCCAACCAGACGAAATATACAATCTGGGCGCCCAGAGTCACGTCGCAGTCAGCTTTGAGTCACCCGAGTATACTGCAGATGTAGATGGGTTAGGGACTTTGAGGTTGCTTGAAGCTATTCGATTATTGAAGCTGGAAAATAAAACTCGCTTTTATCAGGCTTCAACTTCTGAGTTATATGGTTTAGTCCAAAGCGTGCCTCAAAATGAGGTTACGCCATTTTATCCTAGGAGTCCGTATGCCGTGGCCAAGCTATATGCCTATTGGACAGTCGTCAATCATAGGGAGGCTTATGGAATTTATGCGTGCAATGGTATTTTGTTTAACCATGAATCAGAACGCCGAGGTGAGACTTTCGTAACTCGAAAAATCACTAGAGGATTGGCAAACATTTCACAAGGTCTAGAATCATGCCTATACCTTGGCAATCTTGACTCTCTGCGGGATTGGGGTCATGCGCGTGATTATGTTCGGATGCAGTGGCTTATGTTGCAGCAAGAATTACCTGAAGACTTCGTGATAGCAACTGGACAGCAGGTCAGCGTGAGACGGTTTATCGAGCTGGCTGTCGAGTGTATCGGGGTTAAGGTTAATTGGCACGGTAGTGGGATTCGAGAAGTAGCTACAGTAGTTGCTGTGGATAAAGAGATCTCTCCCGATATCTCTGTTGGACAAGAGATTGTAAAAGTGGATCCAAAGTACTTTAGACCAACAGAAGTCGAGACACTTTTGGGTGATGCAACAAAAGCAAAAATCAAATTAGGCTGGGTTCCAGAAATATCTTTGAATAGCCTGGTTGAGGAGATGGTTGCTCACGATATGCGAGAGGCCAAAAAACTCGCTCACCTAGAGAGGTTGTTCTAGTGGACGCCAAAGTACTTTTTCCTCGGCTTTTGGAATCTCCTCTAACCTTTGAAGATAAGCGCGGCAATATGAAAATATTGTATGAGTCTAGCCGAGCCGCACTAAAAAGATCCTATTCTTCAAAGGGTGTTCTAAGAGGCTTGCATCATCAGTTTGGCCTATATACGCAAGAAAAAGTTATAAGAATAATTTCTGGGAAAATCTTAGATTTTGTTGCGGATCCAGATGACCAAAATGAGATTGTCTGGTGTAAAGAGATCGTTCCTAGCGATGAATGGGTCCACATTAACTCTACACTAGCTCACGGATTTTATGCGTTAGAGGATGTCGTGTTTGAGTATTTTTGCGATGGGCAATATTTCGAGGAAAGCGAACACAGCTATTGCATCGCCGAAGTGGTCAAAAAGGTGCTAGGCATAACGGATATATTGATGTCGGAAAAGGACAAAAAAGGGAAAAAATTCGGTAAACACATCCAAATAAATTAGGCTGAGCATGTTTTTGAGTTCTGGAGAACGGAAATATAATAGTATTGCTGCTCAGTGATGGATCTTCAGTCTGCAAACCGGGTTCGTTACACGCGAGCATTACCCAGTATTGGTGCGACAAAAAAAATCTCAGCGATGTTGAATTGATGGAGAACCAATGAAGTTGTTAATTTTGGCCGGGGGCCTTGGTACTCGTCTTAAAACTGTAGTGAGCGATTTGCCTAAAGCAATGGCGCCTGTATGTGGAAGGCCCTTTCTGGCTCTGCAATTAGAGCATTGGATAGCGCAGGGTTTGGATTCCTTCGTATTTCTTTTGTACCATAAATCTGACCACATAATTGAGTACATAGACTCTATAAAGCATGAGCTTTTAGCTAAATGCGAGGTCGAATATGTCATAGAAAAGTATCCATTGGACACAGGGGGAGCCGTAGCGAATGCGGTTGCAGAGTTACAATTGTCAGGCGACTTCCTATTGACCAACGCAGATACTTGGGTAGGAGCAGGAATAATCGAACTGTCGAAAGGACCAACCCCATCGATAGCTGCGGTAGAAGTTGATGACGCTAGTCGCTATGGTCAATTGGAATTAGATGAGAGCTCGAACATTACAGCTTTTAACGAAAAAGCCCAAATAGCTAAGTCTGGATGGATCAATGCAGGCATGTGTAAATTGAGCGTAAACGAATTCATAGCATGGGATGGTAAAGCGTTTTCCTTAGAGAAGGACACTTTCCCAAGGCTTATTGGTGAAGGCGGTGTTAGGGCTATTCGACTACACTCGGATTTTATAGACATTGGGATACCAACCGATTATTTACGTTTTTGCAATTGGGTCGAAAGCAGTTACCAAGGCAAGTTATGAATTTAGAATGTTTCACCGTTCCAGAAGAATCTACTCTCCGAGACGCACTCGTCCTGATTGAGCAAAATCATCACGGCATAATACTTACAACCGATGTGACCGAATCTGTGCTGGGACTTGTGACTGACGGTGATATTCGGCGTTGGTTGCTTGATGGCGGCTCACTGGATGACACGATCTCAAAATGTGCTAATCCAGATTTTGTTTGGGCTGATCAATCGACGTCGCGTGAGTCAATGATGAAAAGACTCGATCACCAGATCCGAGTAATACCACTGCTCGATTCTTGTCGACGCCTTGTGAGTATTGTCAGTCGAGATCAGCTACCGGTAAGTAATGAGGGTAAGGTCTATGCGCGCGCGAGGGCGCCAGTACGTGTTAGTTTTGGTGGGGGCGGTTCAGATCTTACACATTATTTTCGCAGTGAACGAGGCGCTGTCATAAATGCCACCATTTCTATCTATAGCCACGCTACGCTTAGAAAACGGGGTGACGGAAAGATTCATATTTATTCTGCAGATCTTCGTAGTTCGTTAACAGCCGATAGCTTGGGTGCTGCACTGCAAGAAAAGGGAGATTTCTCTCTCGTACAGGCTTTGCTGAGAACAATTCATCCTGATTTTGGCTTTGAATTATATCTGCACTCAGATTTCCCAATGAACTCCGGGTTGGGTGGTTCGTCGGTGGTGGCCGCAACGATACTGGGATGTTTTAATCAATTTAGGGGAGATAAGTGGGACTCTCATGAAATTGCAGAATTGGCTTATCAAGCTGAGCGACTCTACATGGGTGTTGCTGGTGGCTGGCAGGACCAGTATGCAACTGTGTTTGGCGGGTTCAATTTTATGGAATTTCGGATGGATCAAAATCGCATCCACCCCTTGCGTATAGAACCAGATATACTGCTTGAGTTGGAGGAGAGTCTAGTATTATGCGATACGGGTTTGGATCATAGCTCAAACGATATACACGAAGATCAAAAAGTGCAGATGCAAAATGCCGATGTGAAATCGCAGATGAAGGCCAATGTGAATTTGACCGACCAGATCAGAGACCATCTCTTGCGAGGACGTTTGGTGGATATAGGGCATGCACTTGATGAGGCTTGGGGCTTAAAGAAAAAATTCAGTAGCAAAATATCAAGCCCACATCTGGATCAGGTGTATGCTGAGGCCAAAGAAAATGGGGCGGTTGGTGGGAAATTACTTGGTGCAGGTGGTGGTGGTTTCTTTTTGTTCTATGCTCTGCCATTTCGTAAACATGAATTGGTAGAATACCTCACGTCAACCGGCAAGGCCGTAAGGCCGTTCAGATTCGACCAAGACGGACTTACTGCATGGACCGTTAGAGAGCAGGCTACAAAATCAGAAGGCTAGTTTTATGATTATAGATGTAGGTGATATTCAGATAGGCGGTGGGCGAGCGTTTGTGATAGCCGAGATAGGTAACAATCACAATGGCAGTATTGCCCGCGCGAAGGAAATGGTTGATCTGGTAAAAGAGATAGGCGCAGATTGCGCTAAGTTTCAAATGAGGCATTTGAAAGAGGTCTATAGGGCCAGGTCACTGAAAAGAGATGGTGAAGACCTTGGTACTGAGTATGTGCTGGATCTGCTTGAAAGGTTCGAATTGTCAGTAGAAGAACACGCTGAATTGGCCAAATATTGCGCTAGTGTCGGAGTGCTGTACATGTGCACTCCGTGGGATAGTAAGAGCGTTGAAGTGTTAGAGAAAATGGCAGTGCCTGCCTACAAGGTGGCGTCAGCTGATCTCACAAATCTGCCATTACTGGACCGATTGGTGGCAACTGGGAAGCCCCTTATCCTGTCTACGGGTATGAGTACGGAGCAAGAGATTACAATTACGGCAGAGTTTCTCAAAAGGAAAGCGGCTAGTTTCATTTTTCTGCATTGCAACAGCACCTATCCGGCTCCATTGCACGATATTAATCTGCAATGGATTAATAGATTGAAAGGAATCCACCCGATGGTCGGGTATTCTGGTCATGAACGTGGGACAGCAGTGTCTCTGGCTGCGGTCGCACTAGGTGCGATGGTCATCGAACGCCATTTTACGCTTGATCGATCAATGGAAGGGCCTGATCATGCGGCGAGCTTGGAGGTGACTGAGTTTAAAGCGTTAGTTGATGGCATTCGCCAGATTGAAGAAGCTCTGGGAATCGGTGGCGAACGACAGATTTCGCAAGGTGAGATGATCAATAGAGAGAATTTGTCAAAGAGCCTTGTTGCATCCCGGCCGCTAGGAAAAGGTACGGTGATTGTTGCCACAGACCTTAAGGTTCTTAGTCCTGGGCAGGGCCTTTCCGCTCAATATTATGAACAATTATTAGGCAGAGTAGTCCAGAGAGATATGCTGGAGGAGGATTATTTCTATCCGTCAGATCTTCAAGAAAGCAGGGTTGAACCTAGGGATTATAATTTCACTCGGCCCTGGGGTGTTCCGGTACGATATCATGACTTTGACCAGTATGAATCTAGGATCAAACCCGATGTATTCGAGTTTCATCTGTCCTACACGGATCTTGATTTGGATATATCCAAATATTTGAAAGGACCTTACGCCTGTGATTTTGTCGTTCATGCGCCTGAGCTTTTTTCAGGTAGCCGGTTGATGGATCTGGCGACGCCCGATGAGGAATACCGGCAGTATTCTATCAAAGAGACGCAGCGAGTGATTGATATCACGCGCTCACTCAAGCAGTGGTTCCCGTCTACAACGAGACCTATGATCGTCGCTAATATCGGTGGCTTCACCATGGACAAGCTGCTCGAAGCAGATACGATCCCTGGCTATTATGAACGCTTCGAGCAGAGTCTTGCCCAACTCAATATGGATGGCGTTGAATTGATTCCACAAACGATGGCACCTTTCCCATGGCATTTTGGTGGTCAGCGATACCAAAACTTATTTGTTCACGCTGATGAAATTACCCGTTGGTGTGAGCGTCTCGATGTTAGGATGTGTTTTGATATTTCTCATTCTCGATTGACCTGTAATCACTTCGGTTTGGACTTTTACGAGTTTGCATCAAAAGTAGCGCCGTATAGTGCGCACTTGCATCTTGGTGACGCTCTTGGCGTCAATGGCGAAGGGCTGCAGGTAGGTGAAGGCGATATTGACTTCATCAGGTTGGGTGAAATATTACATGATGGATGTCCGACAGCCTCATTTATACCTGAGATATGGCAAGGTCATAAAAATGGTGGCGAAGGATTTTGGATTGCGCTCGAGAAGCTCGAAGGAAGCATATAATGACGACAACGGCAATTAGAAAAATCAAGGATGAGATTGCAGCCTCCATTGAAGTTAAGGAATTGTTGAAGGCTGATGAAAGTTTAATCGCGAGAATCGCGACGTTGGCTGAGGAATGCTCGGCGGCGTTGCGATTGGGTGGTAAAATCATATTCTGTGGTAATGGGGGTAGTTTTGCTGATGCGCAGCATCTTTCCGCTGAATTCACCTCTCGCTTTATGTTTGATCGACCACCCCTGGCATCGGTGGTACTTGGCGCGAATAGCTCTGCGATGAGTGCGATAGGCAACGACTATGGTTACGACCAGGTTTTTTCTCGAGAAGTGAAAGCCATAGGGCAACCCCACGATATTCTGATAGCCATATCCACCAGCGGGAACAGTAAGAATGTCGTTAGCGCTATTGTGGCAGCGTCGGAGCTAGGTATGAGAGCTTTTGTACTTACAGGCAAGAGCGGCGGGAAACTTCAATCGGTGGTCGATTGCTTTAATATTCCATCTGACGATACAGCTCGTATTCAAGAGTGTCATATATTGGTCGGGCATATGATATGCGGGATGGTTGAAGCAGAAATGTTCGGAGACAAACAGCAAAATAGCTAATGGTATTGCGATGATTACTGCAAAGCGCGGCTCAAAAAGCATTAAGGCAAAGTGCCTTGCACCGCTGGCCCCTCTCGTTTCGACTGCTTATAGCGCCCGCTGGGGGAAATTTTGTTATGAGCGCAGATTGTGCTTTTCGTTTCTAACGATTCTTAGGTATGTCCATGGCCCATAGTGAGTCATAGCGCGTGAATACCATTTTTGTGCGCCGCCAATTTGGTAGATCGCAAATGGGCTGCTAGCTAGGCGAGTCTAATACAGACCCAGAGATAATTAGTTGTTTAGCCTAGAAATTTTTATTACTAAGTATCTGGACCCATCATAAATTTTTTCTGAGCATACATTCGAGTGATTTATTATGATTGAAAATTTAAGGCATGTAGGGATTGTTGTAGATGATCTGGAATTATCCATGAATTTTTATATTGAAAAATTGGGCTTTGAAGTATTCAAACGTATGGATGAGAGCGGCTCTTTTCTGGATCACATTCTAGGTTTTGACAATTTAACAGTTACTACTGTGAAAATGGTGTTAAAGAACGGTCAGATGATCGAGTTGTTAGATTTTCATGCGTTAAAAAATAACACCGCCGAAAAGCTCATTAATGATATCGGCCTTACCCATATTGCTCTCACTGTAGGGGATTTAGATTCGATTTATAATGATTTCAAGAACTCCGGAATTGATTTTATTGCAGATCCTAAAGTATCAGCAGATGGATCTGTGAAAGTGGCTTTTTGTAAAGCGCCAGAAGGAACCTTTGTTGAATTAGTAGAAATACTGAAAGGTTGACAGGAAAAATATGAAAGATATTGTGGCAATAATTCCGGCAAGAAGTGGTTCAAAGGGCGTGGCTAACAAGAACATATTGCCACTTGGCGGTAAGCCCCTACTTGCGTTTTCTATTGCGGTTGCCAAGAAGTCTAGTCTTATTGACCGTGTTATTGTATCTACTGATTCAGAAGAATATGCTCTAATAGCGCGCCAATACGGCGCTGAAGTACCATTTCTTCGACCAGCCTCTATCTCAGGTGATAAGGCTACAGATGCGGAGTTTTTTGCTCATTTGATTCACTGGTTTGAATCAAATGAGCCATACGTGCCTGAGTTCTTTGCTCATTTACGCCCAACTACTCCAATAAGAGATTTTGAAGTCATAGATAATGCGTTAAGGGGGTTTGTTAACAGTACTTACTCGGCGCTCCGATCGTGTCATAGAATGTCTGAGTCATCATATAAATCCTTCGAAATTACCGATCGTAAACTGAAAACTATCTGTACAGGAGAATTCGATATTGAGAGCGCTAATTTTAATAGGCAATCTTTTCCGGAAACTTTTGAGGCTAACGGCTACATTGACATTATACGATCGGAATTGGTGAGAAAACGAGGCATAATACATGGTGAACAAGTTCAGGCATTTGTTACCGAGAGAGCTTATGAAATCGATGAACCTATTGATGTTGAGTTCTTAGAGTATTTGATTCAACGAAACCCAGAACATCTATCGTCAATTTTTGAGTAGTGGGAGTTGGTAAATTTTGGATAATGAGATCTTTGACACTAAAGTTTTTGAAGGTAAGACCGCGTTCATTTCTGGTGCAACTGGAGGGATTGGCAAGTCAGTCGCACTAGCTCTTGCAAAATGTGGCTGTGATCTTTTTCTTACGGGAAAAGATCACAAAAAACTGGAGGCCCTGATTGATGAGTTGTCTGTCTTTGATATACACATACAATATTTTCCAGGAAATCTCTTGGTTGAGGAAGATATTTACAAAATCATACATCAAGCTAAAAAGGCTTTTCCTTCAATTGACATAATCATTAACTCTGCTGGTATCTTCCCTAATGAGATGATATTTGAAGTCGAAGATGATGACTATGGCAATGCAATGGATATAAATTTTAAATCAGCGTTTATGTTTATCCGAGAATTTGCTCGAGGAATGGTAAAACGAAAATGGGGTAGAATTGTGAATATAGGCTCTTCTTCAGCATATGGGGGCTTTGCTGGTACAAGTATCTACTGTGCATCAAAGCATGCTTTGCTAGGGTTTTCTAGAGCGATACACGATGAACTCAAAGCCGATAACGTGAGAACACTCTATATTTCCCCTTCATCCACGCAGAGCAATATGGGATTAGCAACTAAAGGACAAGATTACTCTACATTTCTGGATCCTTATGATGTTGCTAAATATGTAGTTTTTGCAATTTCGTTTGAGAGTAATATTGTGTCTGAGGAAATTTTTCTCAAAAGAATGTTGATAAGATAATTAAGGAATAGCTAAATGCGTGATTACTTAAAAGTTGTTTATGACGAAGTAACTCGGCCTTATACTGAGTACCCTCGAAAGCTCGTCCATCATCTGTGTAATGCTTTTGACTTGAAAGAGGGAATGACTCTTTTGGAGCCAGGGTGTGGTAGAGGTGAGCATTTAAGAATTTTTTCTGAGTTAGGGATGGACGTCCATGGTATCGATGTGTCTCATGACGCACCAGGTCTAGCTAAAGATCTAAGCATTAGCGTGTGTGATTTAGAGATGGAAGCGTTACCTTATCCGGACAACAATTTTGATGTGATCTATAGCAAGTCTTTTCTAGAACACCTTAAAGATCCAAGTAATTTCCTGAGAGAGGCTGCTAGAGTCTTAAAGCCCGGAGGCTTGATTCTCTCAATGGTCCCCGATTGGGAAAGCCAGCATCAAAAATTTTACGACGATTATACCCATGTGAGCCCATTTACAGTCGTATCTCTAAGAAACATACAATTAGCTACAGGCTTTGATAACGTAAAAGTATCTAAATTTCGGCAACTACCCGTTGTATGGCAATACCCAGCTCTTAATTACTTATGTGCAGCAATTGCCCCTTTTGTTCCAGTTAGGACCAGCATTGGTTTCTTACGTTGGTCGAGAGAATTGATGTTAGTTGGCAGCGGATATAAGCCAGAAGTCAATGATGCTCAGGTTCCGTCTTGAGTACAAAAATTGGCTTTATGCAAGGTCGTTTATCCCCGTTGGTGGACGGCAAAATCCAATGTTTTCCGTGGAATCAGTGGCGTGCTGAGTTTGCTCTTGCGCAAGACTGCCATCTTAGTTTGATGGAGTGGACTCTAGATCAAGAGTGCCTCTATGAAAATCCGTTGATGACAACAAAAGGCCAAAAAGAAATAGGAGAATTGTGTCAATTGCATGATTTAACGATACCCTCACTAACGGGGGATTGCTTTATGCAAGCACCGTTCTGGAAGTTCAAAAACACACGGCAAACTGAATTGAAGCGTGACTTTATTGCCATCGCGCATGCGTGCAACGCTGTTGGCATTTCGATCATCGTGGTTCCTTTGGTTGATAATGGCGCGTTGGAGAATGATCAAGAAAAGCGACTATTGATTGACTTTCTTGTTGAAAATTCAATGCTTTTTCGTAGTTTAGGTTTGAAGATTGCGTTTGAGTGCGACTTTGCGCCTGCAGCGCTAAAGGGATTTATTGATGAGTTAGACGCAGATTTGTTTGGAATCAATTACGATATTGGAAATAGCGCGGCTCTCGGGTTTGACGAGAGGGAAGAGTTTGCTTCGTATGCTGCACGCATCGTCAATGTTCATGTAAAGGATCGCTTGCTTCATGGCACCACGGTACCCTTGGGAACGGGAAATGCGAATTTCGAGTTAGTTTTCGCGTTGTTGGATGAGTATTGTTATAGCGGCAATCTGATTCTGCAGACCGCAAGAGCGAGTGATGATGATCACTCTGGGGTGCTTCTGAAATACGGAGATATGGTTGCATCCTGGATGGCTATTGGCAATAGGAGTGGCCAAACTCCACCGAGTATTAGACCTGCATCAGGGTCTGAATATTTGTGAATAGACTGTCCGGTAAAGCAGCACTAATCACTGGGTCCTCAAAAGGCATTGGTCTAGCAATTGCGAAGGCACTTGCTGATGCAGGCTGCCGAGTCGCTATAAACGGTCGAGACAAGGATCGCCTTGAAGAGTGTTCGAACACCATTAAGGGTTCAATCGCGCTGGTTGGTGATGTATCAATCGAAGCAAATGCCCGGCAAATTGTAGCCGAGGCAGTACTAGCATTCGGCGATATCGATATTCTAATATGTAACGTCGGAAATGGTAGGTCTGTAAAGCCAGGATGCGAGGATTACGATGAGTGGCAGCGCATGTTTGCACTTAATCTTTGGAGCGCAACGAATATGATTGAGTCTGCTACAGAATCTCTGAGTTTTAGTGGTTCAGGGGCTATAGTTTGTATCTCTTCGATATGTGGTCTAGAAGTCGTTCCTGGTGCGCCGCTTGCTTACTCTGCTGCTAAATCAGCACTGAATAGTTATGTGAAGGGGGTAGCAAGGACATTGGCCAAAAAAAAGATCAGGATCAATGCAGTTGCGCCTGGAAATGTGACGTTTCCCGGCTCATCCTGGGATATAAAGCTACAAGAAAATGCTAAATCAGTGCAAGACATGTTAGATAAGGACGTGGCGTTGGCGTGCTTTGGTACCCCAAAAGATATTGCTGAGGTGACGGTCTTTCTTGCTTCGGAGCGTGCATCATTTGTGACGGGTTCGATCTGGACCGTTGACGGTGGGCAAGTTAAAAGTTAAAGGATGTGTAGTGTCTAACGAATCGATAATGTTGTTTGGTGCTGGGGGTATGGCAGTTGCGTACTCGCGTGTTCTCGAGGCACAAAAAGTTTCGTACGAGGTTTTTGGGCGCAGCTCCAAATCTGCGTTGGAATATACAGAAGAGACTGGTCATGTTGCTCGTACAGTGCCTTTTGACAAGTTTTATAAAGGCAAACTATTGCCCCAGAAGGCAATAGTTGCTGTATCAACCGATCAATTAGCTGCACTTACCCAAAGACTTCTTGAGTCTGGGGTAAGCGATATCCTAGTTGAAAAACCCGGTGGTATATCTATTGATGAGGTAAGAAAACTGTGTGCTCTGGCTGAAAGATACTCGGCTAAAGTTGTAATTGGCTTCAATCGTCGGTTTTACGCTTCTACGCTTAGAGCAATGCAAATTATCGAAGAGGATGGTGGTGCGACTAGCTGCACTTTTGATTTCACAGAGTGGCTAAACGCTGTTCATGACAATTACGCAGATGCGGTGTATAAAACATGGATGTTGTCAAATCCAATCCATGTCTTGGACCATTTTATCAATTTTTGCGGCTTGCCAAAAAGTATTAATTCTTATGCAGGTGGCGACGATAGATGGCGTGATTCCGACACGATATTCGTTGGGGCTGGGATTAGTGAGTCAAATATATTGTTCTCTTATCATGCGAATTGGGGATCCGCTGGACGTTGGCATCTCGAGATTTTAACTAAGAAACGCAAGTTGATTTTTTGCCCCATGGAGAAATTGGCAGAAATCAGGAAACAAACTGTTGTACGATTAGAAGTGGATATTGATGATCAGTTAGACTTAGATTTTAAGCCGGGTATTTACCTCCAGACCAAAGCTTTTCTAAATGGTGATTATTCGAATTTTTGTGATATTGAGCAACAGCTTAAGAACTTTGATTTATATTACAAAATTGCAAATTATCGTGAATAAGCTATGACCCCAGTGTTTAATTTATGAAACCGATTCTAATCCTTTCAGATTCTTTGGCACTACCGCGCGCTGAACCAGAAGAGGTGTTAGCAACAGAAACCTATGCGGCTTTGCTCGCAGCGCCCAGTCGAAGCATCATTAGTTGTGCGTATGGTGCCTCGAGTTCAAAAAATGTACTTTGGCAGGCTAATTACTTTAGGAATACTCGGCTTGAATGTTTTGTTGTTTTACAGTTTGGAATAGTGGACTGCACTCCTCGAGTTCTAAACAGATATGAAGCCCTACTACTAAGGACGCTTCACATACGCCTTCCATCTTTTATCGCGAGGCTGCTTCGGCGAATCAGGGTCGTGAGAAAAGTGTCGCCAAAACATTTCAGACGCAATTGTGAAACGATAAGAGAAATGGATTTAGGTGAACTAATGGTGATCCCGATCGCGCCGGCATCAGACGGTTTTGAAAAGGAAGCCCCTGGAGTACAGAGTTCGGTTGAGCTTTATAACAAGATTCTCGGTGAAGTATTTGGTAGCGCAATCTGTGATCCTGAATACGATGTCGATGTAGATGTCATGAGCGACTATCATCACCTGACTGTTGCCGGGCATAGGAAAATATTTGAGATCCTCGATATTAGACTTAGATCATTTGTTTAGCTGCTGAATATTAAGAAAGAGAGTACTTCATGAGCACCATTCTAATTGCCGGCGCGGGCCAACTTGGAAGCCGCTATCTTCAGGGTTTGAGTAAGACGGTTTCGTGCCACACTATTATTGTCTATGACGTGTCTCAAGACTCATTGTTACTCGCAGAAAAGCGCTATGCGGAAGTAGAGTTTGAGGGGCGAGCACATCAAGTGAGTTACATCACGGATCTATTATCGATTCCAAGACATATTGATGTGGCCATTATATCGTTAAGTTCTTTTCCTAGAGCTGAATTTGTTGAGAAGCTAAGTGACCGTTGTAGGGTGGAATATTGGATACTGGAGAAAGTGCTGGCGCCATCTCTAGCGGAATTGGACAGACTCGGAGCGATTACCGATCAGTGTACTAATGGCTGGGTGAACCATTGGTTACGATTACCGCTATGGAGTAGCCGCCTCAAAGCAAGTTTGTTAACAGCGGAAAAGGCTTCAATTACTATGGACGTTACGGGTAGTAATTGGGGCTTAGCTTGTAATGCGTCACACTATTTGGATTTATTCGGCTGGTTGACCGATCAGACCTTGGTTTCAATGGTAACTGAAAGGTTGGAGAGTCACTGGGAGGAAAGTAAAAGAGATGGTTACTATGATGTGTATGGCGAACTAAAAGCACATTACAGTGATTCGTCGCTCCTTAGGATTTGCTGTGACAGAGGCAATGAACCACTTTCCATTAGGGTTAAGTGGTGTCATGGCGATTTTCTTTTGGTTTTCTCACTTTCAGGCGAGGCGCAGGTGTCGCAAACTGGATTTGAAGACAAATTATATCCACCTATGCTTCAAAGTAAGATGACAGCTGTGATCGTTGATCAGATATTGGAAGCTGGTGATTGCGGTTTAGCTAGCTGTAAAGAGGCGTTAGCGACCCACAGATGCATGATTAGTTCGCTTGTGGCACACTGGAACCAAGTAAATGTAATAAAAACTGATCGAATTCCCATAACCTAGGAACTACGGTCAGTCTCTAGTTGAATAGATGCATAAGATGATGAGAGGACGTGAGGTAAGTATCCCCCCCCCTCCCAAAAAACGGTAAAACATCGAACACATTATAGTAATTCACTGTTTTAAAATATTTTTGCTAGATAATACAAGCTTCAGACATTTTGCTGGATCTGGAGAGTTTGGTTGTGCGGTACCAAGAGGGATGGAAAAATGCTGGACCACTTCAATTTGAAAGGAAAAATAGCTCTAGTTACTGGAGGCGCGGGTCTATTAGGCATTGAGCACTCACACGCGATTCTTGAAGCTGGCGGTACAGTTGTTCTAGCGGATCTGGACAAAGCAAGATTGGCTGAGGCAAAAAACAAATTGGCTGAATACTACGAAGAGAAATCAATTTTCATTTGTAGGATGGATGTGACGAGTGAAGATGATGTGAGTCGCCAATCTGATCTACTCACGAATGAGTTGGGCCGAATTGATATTTTGATAAATAATGCGGCGATTGATCCGAAAGTAAAGGATGAAGGTGGTATGGTCGAATCCTCTCGACTTGAGAATTTTCCAATGGCTCAGTGGGAGCTGCAAATTGCTGTTGGTTTAACTGGTGCTTTTCTCTGCGCAAAGGCGTTTGGCAGTAAGATGGCACAGGATGACAAGGGTGGTGTGATATTGAATATTGCATCTGATCTATCTGTTATCGCTCCTAATCAATCCCTTTATCGTAGGGAGGGCGTGGCCTCGAATTTACAACCTGTCAAGCCTGTTACTTACTCGGTTATCAAGACTGGTTTGGTTGGACTCACACGATATTTGTCTACGTATTGGGCAGACAAAAATGTTCGATCAAACTCATTATCGCCGGGGGGGGTGTTTGATGGGCAAGCAAGTGATTTTGTTCAGAATCTCACAAATTTAATACCGCTTTCAAGAATGGCGAATCGTGATGAGTATCGCGGTGCTGTTCAGTTTTTATGTTCAGACGCGTCGTCCTACATGACCGGTCAGAACATCGTTATCGACGGCGGTCGAAGTGTTTGGTAACTCCAAAAAATTGAGTGCGCAGGGGACACTAGTTTCCAAGTCGTCAGTAGTATTTGCAAGTCAATTGTTAATAGTGATTCAAAGTTTAGTCATGGTTCCCATTATCATCCATACGGCAGGAACGGAGGTTTATGGTGCTTTTGTACTGTTCATGACTTTTTCAGGTTTTTTTGTCACAGTCTCCTCTCTTGGTCTGAGTCATTATTGCCGAAGAGTGTTGCCTGCTGCGTTAACAAAGCAGGATCGACATCAATTATTTTGGCCGCAGTTTTGGTTCCAACTGTTCTCTATCAGTATTCTCTATCTTGCCTTGTTAGCATGTTACGAACTGATTTATGTTGAAAGTTTAGCGGCTTTGTCGTTGGACCCCTTGATTGTTTTTGCCTATACGTTCTTCATTGTTGTCTTTGGGCAGGCCGCGATGTATTTTAGGGACACACATCAGACTGTCATTTTTTCAATGGCGTTGGTCGTCGGACCATATCTATCGATGTTAATCTTACTTAGCCTTGTCTACGGCGGTTCGTTGATTAGCCTGAATACCCTTATACTCACCTCAGCAATTGGATATGCGCTAATATCCCAATTTTTGATGGTCAAAATCGCTCGGGAAATTCGTTTAGGGATGCTGCTACCTGATAAAAGGAGTTTCTTTAAAGGTGTTTCGTTCGGACTACCATTAGTTGCTGCTGGGTTATTAGATGTTGTTCTGCTTTCTTCTGATAAGTTGTTGATTGGTAGTTTGCTTTCTGTCAAGGATGTCGGAAATTACGTACCTGCCTACATGATAGGTGCGATTATTCTTATGGTACCAAAGGTCATTCTCACGGTGTTGTACCCGTATTTGTCAAAAGCATGTAGTGAAGGGACTGAAGTGGAGGCGGCAGAGGCGTTAAAAAAGCTAAGCCAAGCCTACTTAATGTTAGCTATCCCGTTCGTCGGCGGAACTGCCGCCCTATCACAAGATCTACTCGAACTATATACAAACCAAGAAATAGCAAAGGCCGGTTATTTAGTGGTGCCGCTGATAGCTGGTTCAGCTATTTTCAGCGGTCTTTTAATGTTGAAAATGGCAGTGCTTTTCGTTCGCGGGAAGACTCGTTATGTCCTAAAAGTGAACGTTGTTATGGCGTTGACTATTGTCTGCTTGAATATTTTCTTAATCACGTTGTTCGAGCGCATTTGGGTTTGTGGCATTGCAGCTATTATTTGTTTTTCTCTTGGGTATTACTTGGTTTCGTTAGAGCTTCGAACAGATCCATTGGTTCGCCGATATGATCGTTCATGGATCGCATTAATATCGCTCCTAACGGTAATGATGTCTGTTGTTTTACTATTAGTGCGCCATTATATTCTCATTGAGTTGACACTTGCCCATTTTATAACTTTGGGCTTGCTGGGTTTTATTTTGTACGGTTTGCCTGCTGGTTCGATTTACTGGATCTTGTATGGACGTTCAGATCCGAATACATTAACCGAAATAGCGGGTAGAAAGTTATCATGATGAAGAGCCAAAATGTCGCATTTGTCGGTTCGACGCTACCTGCCGGCTATCTCGTGAAATTATTGGAAGCAGGCCAAGTGGGAATTATTGTGGCGGCCAACAAATCGTTGGTAGCTTCCTATGTCCACCTTAAAAGCTGTAATTCCAATGTGGAATTGAAATATTTGTCATCAAATCTGTTGATGCAAGGACTCTCGATAATTCGGTACCTCGCCTTATTGCGGCTATCTGGCAATAAAATATATATTTTTCATGAAGCTAGTTGGCCATTGCTTGATTTACTTATAGTGATTTTTAAGCCGTCAGGTTTTTTTGCGCCTCAAACTAACTTGCTTAGCTTTGAAAAAATCGACACCAAAAAGACTAAAGGTCTTTTTAAAGGAAAGTCGCTTGCTTTTCTTAGATCCGTGGTTCTGATGAAATATTTTGAACTTTATATTCAAATAGATAGGTCCGCCGCCGAAATAGACTACTTTCCAGTACTACGTCGATATCCCGGTACTATTGTAACGGTTCCACATACAGTATTTGGCTCCGGACTGAATAATAGTGAAGAAACGTTGTTTAAAAATGCTGTAACTGGTTCTGTTTTATTTCTCGTCGGTTCAGACTGTGTCGAAGATCATTATTTGATCGATTTATATAAGTCTTTGATATTTGAAGCGTTGGATTGTAAATATGAGGTTTTTGTTAAGAATCATCCGAACCCAAATTCACGGCTGCCAATGGAGGATATGAGTGTCACGGTTATAGACCCTAGTATACCTGCAGAGCTAATTCCCAAACAGTTTTCATTCGTAGTGAGTGTAGCTTCAGCGTCCCTTGCGAAGTTTGGTAACCGGTCGGTGTCCATTATCTCGATGCTGGATATGATGGATCCAGTCGCCAAAGAATACCGGCGTAAGTATTTGAGCTCTCTTAATCAATCAGTTTTGTTCATAAGTAATACACTTGAATTTGGTAAATTACTTTCTGGTAGATCAGCACAAACGCCCGCTGGAGAACCACAACACTGAATCACCCAAGGTTGGGAGAGAACAGTGCAATAGAGTACGAGTACAAATCACTTTTTCTAATATCCAACTATCTATCTTGGGTAATTCGAAGTGAGGAGTGACGCGCACTATGCAAAAAAAATTAAGTCGAACTGAATAATCCAATTTGAAGGAGAAGTTGGATGGTTGGTATTTAGTGCTAAAATTAGTACTTAGTTAGGTGTCCCCCCACCCTGGGTATTCGCCAGCTTATAAATCTAGGTTATATACGAATCCATTATCAATAATTTTAGTGCTCCCCGATTTATGCGTTGAAGTGTCGGCAGCCTAATAATGCCCATTGTTTGCACGAGTGTTGTTTCGGGGCAGATTTTTTCAAAACTTAAGGGAGATACACATTGGTAGGAAAACATAAGTGTCAGTTCTGTGATGGGCTTCTGGAGATATTCACGGAATTTGAATCGGATGGTCGCGAGCATAAAGTTGGGAGGTGTATCTCTTGTAACCTATCGCAGTTGTCTAGTTTTGCTCATATTGAAGAAAGTTACTACCAGCACGATTTTCTGAAAAGCTTCAATATGGTTGGTGAAAGAAAGCGTCAAGAATCGTGGAATAAGAAGCGGTTGGAGAGGCTCCAAGCTCTCTGCGGCGACGCTTCTCAGTATTCTATACTAGATTTTGGCTGTGGAACTGGTGGATTTTTAGAGATATCGCAAGGCCATTTTAAAAATTTGATTGGTTATGATTTAAGCAAAAGCGCGGTGATTGAACACCAAGCCGCTGGTTGGGAATGTACCGACTCACTAGACAATCTTGAAATAAAAGTAGATATCATGACGCTGTTCCATGTTCTTGAGCATGTCAAGGAGCCTTGGAAATTGCTCAGTGAGCTCATATTACGTTTTGAATCGCTAACCTATATTGTGATCGAGGTACCGAATTGCCAGGAGGCGCTGCTTTCTGTTTTTGAAAACGAGGCCTATAAGAAAAATTTCTATTCAGCGGGTCATCTGTGGTACTTCAATGTTGAAACACTGGGTGCGGTTGCTCACCGTGCGGGACTAGAGGTGGTTGCTCCTTCTCACTTGCAAAGGTACTCGATTGCGAACCAAATCGGCTGGTTGAAAGATAATGTAGGAGGGGGCCAAGATCGTTGGGATTATTTGAACGACGCTAAACTCAACGATCGGTATGAAGAACTACTCATCGAAAATGGCGCTGCCGATTCGGTGTTTCTTGTGTGTAAAGTTGTATAGGTTAGCGGTTGCGCGATCCGCAAAGACTTTACGATTGTAATAGAGCGTCGTGTCTGTGTGTTAGGCTGTTTTGCGACAGACCATGAGTCGCTCGACGTGGCTGAACAGCTTCATTTAGCTGTATAAACGTTGATAATGGAGTTCTGGAAATGCTGAATTTGTTGAAAAACCCAATAACAAGATGGCTAGGTTTCACTATCTTGGCTGCTCATCAAGAGTGGAAATTTCGCAAATTCAAGGTAAGTATCGGTTATATGAGTATGGTGAAAAACAGTGATCTGGGTTTGAGAGTGACACTGCATAGCAGGGTGATACTATCTAATTGTTTAGTTGGTAAATTCACCTATTTTGCTGACGGAACCAGCGCGGTCGACGCGTCGTTTGGTAGTTTCTGCAGTATAGGGCCTGAGTGTAGAATTGGCCTGGGCAAACATCCTGCTACAAAATTCGTATCAACACACCCTGTTTTTTTTTCGACTGGCTGTCAGGCTCAAATATCTTTTGCTGATCGACCCTATTTCGAGGAGCACCAATCGATCACAATAGGAAGTGATGTTTGGTTAGGTGCTCGTGTCATGATTGTTGATGGCGTAAAAATTGGAGACGGTGCTGTTGTAGCTGCGGGTGCTGTAGTTACCAAAGACGTACCTGCATTCGCTATTGTTGCAGGTGTTCCTGCTAAAATAATTAGATATCGGTTTGAGCAACATGAAATTGATCGGATTTCCCGGGATAAGTGGTGGAACATGCCTGTTGAAGTTCTTCAAGATGAATTCAGGAAATTTCATGATGTAAAAGATTACGTTAATTCACGATTGGGTTCGGTAAATTGAAAAGGTTGGTTTTCTTTTGTAGATATTCACCTGAAGGTGATTTGACTGGGCGCACGTTTCCAACCAGTATCGCGGCGGAACGAAAGATAGAAGGTCTTTGTGCTTCGTTGACAGGGGCCCATATTCGGCCAATCTTGTATCTGACACAGCGTTCACCTGCGCTGGGATGGTGGAAACCAGCTATGGTTTGCCGTGTTCGAAATCAAATTATAATAATCCCCTATGCTGTCAATTTATTTGGCTCTTTT